>JAKPUV010001232.1 GCA_029554925.1 Candidatus Hydrogenedentota bacterium
CCGTCCTCGACGTAGAGGGTGCCCTTCGTACCGCGCAGCTCAAAATGCCCGCGCTTGAGAGGGTTGTTCTCGTTGGCCTCGTACTGGCCGAAGACGAGCAGGCATCCGCCGGGCAGCCGGAAGGTGGTCTCCATGGTGTCCGGGATGTCGCGGTCGTCGTCCACGGCGAAGCGGCCGCCGAGGGAGACGACGGCGTCGGGGGCCTCCTCGCCGAGCATCCAGCGGAGGGAGTCAATGAAGTGGATGCCCCAGTTGGCGATCTGGGAGGAGTAGGCTCCCCACCAGCGGAACTTGTAGGGGGCGATGGTGTCGCGGAAGGGGCGCAGGGGCCGGGGGCCGAGCCAGAGGTCCCAGTTGAGGTCCGCCGGCGGCTCGGCGTCCTTTCCCTTCCCCATGCCCGCGGGCCACATGTTGGACAGGCGGTAGGTCCGGGCGACGGTCACCTTGCCGATCAGGCCGTCCCGCACCTTCTGCGCGAGGTCGGCGTACAGGAGGCTGGACCGGCGCTGGACGCCGACCTGGACCACCCGGTTGGTCCGGCGCGCGGCCTCGACCATGCGCCGCCCCTCGTAAATGGTGACGGAGAGGGGCTTCTCCACATAGACGTCCTTGCCCGCGTTGCAGGCGTCCACGCACTGGAGGGCGTGCCAGTGGTCCGGCGTCGCCACGAAAACCGCGTCTATGTCCTTCCGCTCCAGCAACTTCCGGTAGTCCGTGAACCCGTCCGGCCTGCCGTCCAGCCGCGCGCGGGCCTTGTCCAGATGGGGCTGGTAGACGTCGCACAGCGCCACAATCTCGGCGTTCGGATGCTTCAGGATCATGTCAATGAGCTGGCCGCCCCGGTTGCCCGTGCCGAGCACACCCAGGCGCACTTTCTCATTGGCCCCGAGGGCGCTCAGGGAAAACACCCCCGCGGCGGTTCCGGCCGCGGCGGTCTTCACAAACGAACGGCGGTTCATTTCCATGGGATCATCCTCCTGTGGGTGCGCGGGGCGCGGCCGGTTCACGGGGTGTGGAACACCTCCTCCATGCTCGCCCACCACTCGCCTTCGGCGCGGTGTTTGACGGCGAACTGGCAGGGGTCGGTCTCCTTCCACCACTTCTGCGTGAGGGGGTCGGCGGCCATTCGGGCCATGTCCCCCTTGAAGTCCTTCCCGGTGTACTCGAAGTAGCTGAAAAGGTAGTAGTTGCCGTCGTCCAGCCGGTGGAGGTATGAGGTTACCCCCATCTTTCGACAGGGACCGGTTCAAATTAAGCTAGAGCGGGGGTGGCCACCAAGCCGCTTCCCGGCCCTCTCTGACCTCAATCCTAG
>JAKPUV010001240.1 GCA_029554925.1 Candidatus Hydrogenedentota bacterium
CCCCGGGAAGCACCATCGTCCCGGCGGCGGGGTTCTGGCTGATGACGGACCCGGCGGGCACGGTGTCGCTGTAGGACTCGGAGACCTGGCCGACGGCCAGCCCCGCGCCCGTGAGCGCCGCCGCCGCGGCGGCCTGCGCCATGCCGGTGACATTGGGCACGGCCACGGGCAGCGGCCCGAGGCTCACGGTCACGGCGACGGCGGCGCCTTCCAGTACCTCCACGCCCGGCGCCGGGCTCTGGCCCATGACCTGTCCGGCGGGCACGGTGTCGCTGTTCACCTCCGTGACCGCGCCCAGGGTGAGGTCCGCGCCGAGCAGCACGGCCTCGGCCCCGGCGGCGGTCATGCCGGAGAGGTCGGGCACGGCGATCATGCGCACGCCCAGGCTCACGACGAAGGAAACCGGTGCGCCCGGAAGCGCCTCGGCCCCCGCGGCGGGGTTCTGGCTGATGACCTGTCCGGCGGGCACGGTGGCGTCATATGCCTCGGAAACCTGTCCGACGGACAGATTCGCGCCGATGAGGGCCGCCTCGGCCGCCGACTGCGTGAGACCCGTGATGTCGGGCACGGGCACGGGCGTCGGCCCGAGGCTCAGCACCATGTGCACCATGGCCCCCGGCGCGGCGGGGGTTCCGGCAAGCGGATTCTGCTGGATGACCTGTCCGGCGGGCACGGTGTCGTTGTACTCCGAGGCGACCTGGCCGACGGCCAGCCCGGCGGCGGCGATTTCCGCCTCCGCCTCCGCCTGCGTGAGGCCCGCGAGGTCCGGCACCGCGACCACGACAAACTCGAGGTCGTCGCAGTCAATCAGGCCGTTCTTCGGGGTGGTCAGGTCCGCCGCGTTGAACACCGCGGACGGCAGCGCCGGATGGAACGCCTGGTACTCCGCCAGCGAGACGGCGTTGTCCATGTCAGTGTCGAGCTCGAACAGCGGCCCGAGGGCGGTCCAGAGGGACGCCTCGAACTCCGGCATGGAGGCCCGGTTGTCGCCGTTGGTGTCGAGCTGGCCCCAGTTGTTCATCTGGATGGAGATGAACCCCGTGAGGGCCTGGAACTCGTCCTTCGAGAGGTGGCCGTCGGCGTCGGGGTCGCCCGCGAAGAGCTGCAGCATGCGGAAGACGCTCAGGCGCGAGCCGATCTCGCAGAGCGGCGGGACATAGCCCACCTCCTCCGGGCTCAGCTCGTTGCTCTCGTCCGCGTCGAGGGCGTAGAAGTCCTCGGGCCACAGGCCGGGGTACCCCGCCAGCGCCTCGTTCCACGACAGGCCGCCGCTGTCATCCGTGTCGAGCGCGTCGAAGGCCGCCAACAGCGCGGCCATTGCCGCGTCGAGCGGGTCCTCGCCCGCGGGGTCTGTGCCGGTGGACACGGCGATGTGGATCGCGGAGTCCCTGGCGACGCTCATGCCCGGGGTCGGGTACTGGCGCAGCACCTTGCCCTTGTCGGCGTCGTCGCCCGTCTGCTC
>JAKPUV010001246.1 GCA_029554925.1 Candidatus Hydrogenedentota bacterium
CACGCAGTGCGCGACCCCGGCGGCGATGTAGTTGATCCGCCGCACCACCACATAGGACCCCACGACGCCGCAGGCCACGCTGACCAGCAGCGCGGCGAGCAGGGCGTTGCGCGCGAGGGGGTACGCCGCCACGGCGTGCCAGAAATCAGCCATGGCCGCACCCCCCGCAGTCCGCGTCCGCGCCGCCGGAGGTGCCCGGCAGCCCCATCCCCGTGATGTGCAGCATGAGGTCCTCGTCCATCCGTTCCGTGCGCGGGTGGATGTGGACCGAGCGGTTCACGCAGTAGATGACATCCAGAAAGCGCGAGGCCACCTTCGCGTGGTGCGTGATCAGCAGCACCGTCAGCCGCCCCCGCAGCCCGTCCAGCACCTCCAGCACCGCCTCCTCGGCCGCAGCGTCCAGGTTCGACGTCGGCTCGTCCAGCAGCAGCAGCTCGGGGTCCGTCGCCAGGCCGCGCGCGATGAGCACCCGCTGGCGCTGCCCCCCCGACAGGTCGTTGAACCACCGGCCCGCCAGCCCCGAAAGCCCCACCGTCGCCAGCGCCCGGTCCACCCGGGCCGACCGCTCGCGGCGGGACTCCCGCGCCCCCAGCCGCCCCATGGCCGCCACCTCGCGCACCCGCACGGGGAACAGCGGGTCGGCGGTGAACTGCTGGGGCACGTAGCCCACACGCCGCCGCGCGGCCTCGGGGGCGGCGCCGAACAGCCGCACCTCGCCGGACAGCACGGGCAGCAGCCCGAGCACGGCGCGGAAGAGCGTGGTTTTGCCGCCGCCGTTGGGCCCGACCACCGTCACGAACTGCCCGGGCATCACCGTCATGTCCACGTCGCGCAGCACCGGCTCGGGGCCGTAGCCGCAGGTGACTCCGCGGAGGGAGACGGCGGGAACGGAGGTCATCGCTTCAGCCCCTCCGCCAGCGCGCGGGCGACGCGCTCCAGGTTCGCCGAGTAGTCCGGCGCGAGATCGTCCAGTGTCACCAGCCGCGCCCCCACCGCCGCGGCCAGCGCGGCCGCCTCCCCCTGCGTGAACTGCGGCTGCGTGAAGACGGCACCCACCCCGGCGGTCTTCATGGACTCCGCCAGCTCGTTGATCCGCCGCGCCCCGGGGGTCTTCCCCGCGCTCTCCAGCGCCTCCTGGG
>JAKPUV010001250.1 GCA_029554925.1 Candidatus Hydrogenedentota bacterium
GCCCCCCTGAAGTACCCCGGCCTGAATCCCTGGGAGATCCTCATCTCCGAATCCCAGGAGCGGATGACCCTCGCCGTCGCCCCGGAGCAGCGCGACGCCTTCCTGGCCCTGGCCGCCAGGATGGACGTCGAGGCCACGGTCCTGGGGACCTACACAGATACGGGGATGTTCCACGTCCGCTACGGCGAGGAAACCGTCGCCTTCCTGCGTATGGATTTCCTCCATGACGGCCTCCCCCAGATGCGGCTCCGGGCCCGGTGGGAGCGGCCCCGCCGCCCCGAACCGGATCTGCCCGTGCCGTCCCCATCACCGGCAGCGGGGGCAGCGGGAGAAGCGGCAGCCCCATCACCGGCGGCGATCGCCGCGGGAGCAAGATTAGCCGCAGGGGGAACGGCGGCCCCGACAGCGGAGGCGGTGGAATCAGCAGGAGCAGTAGCGGGAGGGGCAACGGAAGCAGCGGCAACACCGGCGGCGGCCCCGACACTTACAAACACGGTGGCAGCAGGGGCGTCCACGGCGGCGGCGGCATCCGGATCTGCACTCACGGCGGCTACTGAAGCTGCGACTTCATCATCAATAACTGCGCCGGCGGCGGCGCCCGCTTCCGCTTCCGTCCCCGCCGATATGGGCGCCGCCCTCCGGCGGATGCTCTCCCGGCTCAACATCTGCAGCAAGGAATCCGTGGTCCGCCAGTACGACCACGAAGTCCAGGGCGGCAGCGTCGTCAAGCCCCTCACCGGCGCCGCCAACGACGGCCCCAGCGACGCCTCCGTCATCCGCCCCCTCCTCGACACCCTCGAGGGCATCGTCATCGCCAACGGCATCTGCCCCCGCTACAGCGACATCGACGCCTACGACATGGCGGCCTGCGCCATCGACGAGGCGGTCCGGAACGCCGTCGCCGTCGGGGCGGACCCCGACTACCTCGCCGGCCTGGACAACTTCTGCTGGTGCGATCCCGTCGCCTCGGAGAAGACCCCCGACGGGGAATACAAGCTCGCCCAGCTCGTCCGGGCCAACCAGGCCGTTTACGACTACACGACGGCCTACGGCGTCCCCTGCATCTCCGGCAAGGACAGCATGAAGAACGACTACGCCATCGAGGGGACGAAGATCTCCATCCCGCCGACGCTCCTGTACTCCGTGATCGGCCGGATCGCGGACGTCCGCCGGGCGGTGACCATGGACGCCAAGCGGGCGGGGGACATCGTCTATGTG
>JAKPUV010001256.1 GCA_029554925.1 Candidatus Hydrogenedentota bacterium
CCCCCCTCCTGCCCCGTGCCCAGCAGCACCTCGTTGCGCCCGTCGCCGTTCAGGTCGGCCACCCGCACCGCCAGCCCCATGCCCGGCCGCTGCTCCGCCAGGTTGTCCGCCAGTTGCCGCGCCTGCCAGCCCGCCGCCGTCTTCTTGAAAAGATGCAGGCGGCTGTCCGGACAGCCCGTGGTCAGGATTTCATTCTTGCCGTCATTGTCCGCGTCGCCGATCTCCACGTCCCAACCCGCGTAGCTTTGGTCCACCGTGCCGACCCGCTCCAGCACCCATCCGGGCGCCAGCACCGCCTGCGGCGCGGCAACCGCCTCGGCGGACGCGGCACACGAACAGAGCACCCCCCCCAAGGCAAGCGAGCAAAGAAAGACAGCGCGAAACAACGACATCATGGCGACACCTCCGGGAAGGGATTGTACTCCCGCAGCCCCCGGCAGGAACAAGGAAGCATCCGATTGACCGGCAGGATCCGTCAGACAAGTCAGACCGGTCCGACGAGCGCGGTCAGCCCCCCCCCTCCCGTCAGCGCGCCCCCCTGCCAACAAAAAGAACCCGGCGGCGGGTGGAACCCGCCGCCGGGAAGAACTTGCCGTGTTTCAGGCGATCACGCCTTTATCAGGCGGTCTCACCGAGCGGGGTGCCGGTCGCGGTCGGATCCTCACCATCGGCCGCCCAGCGGATGACGCCGTCCGAGCCCACGCCGAAACCGCGGGAACCGGAGATGCCCGGATCATCCGGCGCCGCAAAGACCCAGTAATCCTGGTTCGTCGCGCCGGCGCTGGTGACCTGGTACGCATAGGTGTACCCGGACTTCACACCGGTCCAGTCACCATCCAGGAAGGGCGGCGAGGCCGTGGTGAGATCCGCGAGGCTGTCGGAGTACTCGCCGTTCGCGGAGTTGAAGGCCGTCTCGGCGCCCACGATGGTCTTCAGGTTGCCGATGGTGCCCGACTCATTGGACTGCAGGCGGGACCGCAGCAGGTTCGGGATCGCGATGGCCGCGATAATCGCGATAATCGCCACAACGATCATCAACTCAATCAACGTGAAACCTTTGTTCTTCATCTCGTCATCCTCCAGTTTGGTGACCCAACTTTTTCACGGCGGCACTTACCGCCGCTTCTTACCAGCCTAACGCCGCCCCTACATGCAAGGCCCGTGCCACTGGCACGCCGGGG
>JAKPUV010001257.1 GCA_029554925.1 Candidatus Hydrogenedentota bacterium
GCCACCATGCGCTCGGCGAACGGGCCGACCTTGTCGTAGTCCACGTACTCGCCGTCCTTGGTGAACGGGGTGATCATGGCGGAAATGACGCCTTCGAGTTTCAAACGGGCCATGGGGAAGCCTCCTTCCGGGGGGAAACCGGTGTATCCGGGTGTTGCGCGCCGCACATGCGCGCCCGTACCATAGTGCATGGGGCGTTGCGGAATGCGGCGCCCCGGCCTTTCGGAGTATATCCCCCCCGAATTGGCCGAATCAATGCCGGGGATTTTTCGTGATACCCATGTCACACAACCGCCCTTTCCGCGCCCTGCGCTGCGCGGCGCTGGCGCTCCTGTGCGCCGCGCCGCCCCTGTGGGCGGGCATGTCCGTCTCCCAGCCCCGGGCCGCCCTGCGCGAGACCGCCGCCGGGCCGCCCCCGGCGGTGGCGGCCCCCTGGGGGCTGCCGCTGGACGGGGGCCCCGTGCGCCTGCTGGCCGTCGCGCCGCGGGAGACCCTGGGCGACGTGGCGGCGCTGGCCGCGCGGCTGGAAATCAGCGCGGAGACGGTGGGCGTGTGGGACGCGCGGCATCTCGGCTGCGACCCCCTGGCCCCCGGCGGCGCGCCGCCCGGCGCCTCGGCGGAGGAGACCACCGCGCGCCTGCGGGAGGCGGTCCGCCGGCCGTGGGACGTGGCGGTGCTGGGCAACCTCGACACGGCGATCCTCCCGGAGGACGTGCTTCAGGACCTGTTCGACCGCGTGGCCGCCGGGGCCGGGCTGGTGGCCGCGCAGCTGCGCGACGCGCCGGACAGCGCGTTCAACGTGCTGGTGTCGGCGCTGGACCCGCAGCCCCTGTCCTTCCCGGTCCGCCACGGCGTGGAGGACACGGGGCTGGCGCACTGGGGCGACGGAATGGAAACCGAGCGGGTCTTCACGCACGGCGCGGGGCGCGTCGTGGTGGTGGAGTATGCGGGCGACCCGGCGGCGGGGCATTTCCTCGCGCACGGGCCCGCCGACCCGCTGGACCTGGACCCCGTGCTGCTGGACAACCTGTGGTCC
>JAKPUV010001264.1 GCA_029554925.1 Candidatus Hydrogenedentota bacterium
CTTCAGGTTGCGCCGCCGCGGCGGCGTGCTGTTCAAACACGGCCTCGGGCCCCTGCCGCCAGCCGTCCATCAGGGCGTCGTGGATCATCCGGACGCCCTCCAAAAAGCGCGGGTCGGCCACGGCGCAGTAGACATGGTGCCCCTCGCGCTCCGCGCGCACCGCGCCCTTGTCGCGCATCACCCGCAGGTGCTGCGAGATGTTCTGCGGGCTCACGCCCGCGTGCTCCGCCAGCTCCGTCACCGTCCGCCGTCCGCCGCGCAGGGCGCAGAGGATGCTGATCCGGGTCGGGTTCGCGTAGACGGAGAAGAACTCCGCCACCATCCGGCAGGCCGCCGGGGAGAGGTGGCCGTTTTCCTCGCAGGCCGATGTGTCCATTGCGCGCTCCTCCGCGGGTTGCCCGCCGCTCACATGAAGAAACACTGCTTCGCCTCGGAGAACATGTCCACGAAGGTGCCCACGCCCACGAAGTCCATGCCGGGGTAATCAATCAGCTCCTCCTTCTTGATCCCCATCACGTCCATGGACATGGTGCAGACGTGGATCCTGACGCCCGCCTTTCCCGCCTCCGCCATCAGATCCTCCAGGGACTGCACGTTGCGGCTCTTCATGACGGCGCGGATCATCTCCGGGCCGATGCCGAGCATCTGCATCTTGGACAGCGGCAGTCTCCGCGAGCCCTTCGGCAGCATCATGCCGAACATGCGGTCCAGGAGCCCCTTCTTCACCTTCTTCTTCGGGTCGCGCAGGGCGGCGGTGGCCCAGAAGGTGAAGAACATGTCCACCTCCATGTCATAGGCCGACGCGCCCAGGGCGATGATGAACGAGGCCATGGTGTAGTCGAGGTCGCCCTTCATCACGCCGATGCACAGGCGGTCCTTGTCCATGCGGGCCTCCAGCCCGTCCACGCGCTTTGCGAGGGCCTTCAGCGCCGCCTCGATCTCCTGGGGCGTCATGGGGTTCGGTGTGTCGGCCATGGGAAAGCGTTCCTTCTGTTCTTTGGGCCGTCCGGCCGGTTGGACCTTCTAACTTCTGCAAGTATGAACATTATGCCCCGGCGGCCTATTCCCACGCAACCCCGCGCGGCCGGGGGATCCCGCCAGCGCGCCGGGG
>JAKPUV010001271.1 GCA_029554925.1 Candidatus Hydrogenedentota bacterium
CGCCCAGCGCGCCCTGCGCCTCGTGCGCAGCCGGGCGGGGGAGTGGGGGATTGACCCCGACCGCATCGGCATCCTCGGATTCTCGGCGGGCGGGCATCTGGCGTCCACGACGGGCACCCACTTCGACGCGGGGGACCCGGCTGCGAAGGACCCAGTGGACCGCGTGTCCTGCCGTCCGGACTTCATGGTGCTGATCTATCCCGTGATCACGTTCAAGCCCCCCTACGGCCACGCGGGGTCGGGCCACAACCTGCTCGGCAAGGACCCCGACCCGGCGCTTATGGACTTGCTGGCCAACGACGAGCGGGTGACGAAGGACACGCCGCCGGCCTTCTTGGTCCACAGCACGGGGGACTCCGTGGTGCCCGTGGAGAACAGCCTGAACTTCTACAAGGCCCTGCGCGACGCCAAGTTGCCCTGCGAACTGCACGTGTACGAGCGCGGCGAGCACGGTTACGGCATGGGCCGGGGCGACAAGGTGCTGGAGACCTGGACCGGCCACTGCGCGGACTGGATGCGCCTGCACGGCTGGCTGGACAAGCCCTGAGTCCTCCGTAACCCGTGGTGATTCTTCGGCGATCCGGGGCTATAATGCCCTGTCCGCGCGGCGAGCGCGCGGCGAAGGAGTGTGCGCGTGACGGACATCTGCATACTGGGCATGGGCTACATCGGCCTGCCGACGGCGGTGATGCTGGCGGAGTCGGGCTGCCGGGTGCTGGGGGTGGACACGAACCCGCTGGTGCGGGAGGCGCTGGGACGGGGGGAGCCGCACATCGAGGAGCCGGGGCTGCGCGACCGCCTGAAGGCGGTGGTGGCGTCGGGGGCGCTGCGCGCGGCGGAGACCCCGGCGCCCGCGGACGTGTTCATCATCGCCGTGCCGACGCCGCTGACGGTGGACAAGCGGGCGGACATGCGCCATGTGGCCGCCGCCGCGGAGGCGCTGACGCCCTTCCTGCGGCCGGGGTCGCTGGTGATTCTGGAGTCCACCTCACCGCCGGGCACCTGCGCGGAGCTGCTGCGCCCGATTCTGGAGGCGGGGGGGAGAAGGGTGGGGGAGGACGTGTTTCTGGCGCACTGCCCGGAGCGGGTGCTGCCGGGGCGCATTTTTACGGAGCTGGTGGAGAACGACCGGGTCATCGGCGGCACAGACCCGCGGGCGGCGGCGATGGCCCGCGACCTCTATGCCCGTTTCGTGAAAGGGGACATCTTCCTGACCGACGCAACAACGGCGGAGATGGTGAAGCTCATCGAGAACACCTTCCGCGACGTGAACATCGCCCTGGCGAACGAGACGGCGGTGCTCTGCGAGGCGATGGGGATTGACTTCTGGTCCGTCATGCGTCTGGCCAACCGCCATCCGCGCGTGGGCCTGCACCGCGCGGGGCCGGGCGTCGGCGGCCACTGCATCTCCGTGGACCCGTGGTTTCTGGTGGAGCGCTTTTCCGGCAGCACGCCGCTCATCGCGCTGGCCCGGCGGGTGAACGACGCCATGCCGGCCCATGTGGTGGACCGCGTGACGGCGATGCTTGCGGGGGTGCCGCGGCCCGTGGTGGCGCTGTTCGGCCTGGCCTACAAGGGCGACGTGGACGACCTGCGGGAAAGCCCCGCGCTGGCCCTGGCGCGTCTGCTGGAGGAGCGCGGCTGCGAGGTGCGGGCCCACGACCCCTTTGCGCAGCGGGCGCCCCTGCCCAACCTGACGCCGGAGGCGTGCCTTGACGGGGCCGACCTGCTGCTGGTGGCGACGGCGCACAGTGCCTTTGCGGAGCTCGACCCCGAAGACACCGCCGCCCTCATGCGGGGACGGCGGGTGTACGACGCGCACCGCTTGCTGCCCGCCGACCGCTGGGCCGCGGCCGGGTTTACGGTGGAAGTGCTGGGCGTGGGGTGAAATAGAACCCGCCGCCCGCCTGTTTACTGGGAAAGAGAAAACCGCCCCTTCGGGCGGGTCAACCGTCACACCACAGAGAGGGAGAACTCCGATGAGCTTCAAGCAGCCCGAACTTCCGTATGATCTTGGCGCCCTGAACCCCTTCGTGTCCGAGGAGCAGATGTCCTTCCACTACGGGAAGCACCACGCGGCCTACTTCACCAACCTGAACGGGCTGGTGGACGGCAAGCCGGAGTCCGACCTGGCCCTGCGCAAGGTGGTGGTGGAGAGCCAGGGGCCGGTGTTCAACAACAGCGCCCAGGCGTGGAACCACAGCTTCTTCTGGCACTGCATGGCCCCGGGCGGCGGCGGCGCGCCCCAGGGCGAGATCAAGGGCCTGATCGAGGCCCAGTGGGGCACCTTCGACAAATTCAAGGAGGAGTTCTCCACGGCGGCGGCGAAGCTGTTCGGCTCCGGGTGGGCCTGGCTGGCCGCCGACCCCTCGGGCAAGCTGGAGATCCTGCCGTTGAGCAACGCCGACACGCCCCTGCGCCACGGCAAGGAGCCCGTGCTCACGCTGGACGTGTGGGAGCACGCCTACTACATTGACTACCGCAACGCCCGCCCGAAGTTCATCGAGGGCTTCTGGGACGTGGTGAACTGGGACTTCGTGAACAAGACCCTGAAGGCCCCCTTCCAGGAGTAGCCCGCAGGAACGGAAAAGCCGCCCGCATCCCGAGGGGTGCGGGCGGCTTCGTGTTATTCCGGGGGCGCCTCAGCGCACGTTCATGCCCTGCATGCGCAGCTTGAGGTCCTTGGGGCTGGTGGAGTTCTGCAGGGCGATGTCCGCCGTGATCTTGCCCTTGGACCACAGGTCGTAGAGGGCCTGGTCGAAAGTCTGCATGCCCCACTGGTCCTTGCTCTCGGCGATGAGCTCCACGATCTCCTTGAATGACTTGCCCTGCTCGATGAAGTCGCGGATGGTGCGCGTGCCGACGAGGACCTCGCAGGCCACGGTGCGGCCGGAGCCCGCGGCCAGGGGGAGGATGCGCTGCGAGCAGATGCACCGCAGCACGCTGGCGAGCTGCTTGCGGATGTGGAGCTGCTGGTGCGGCTCGAAGAACTCCAGCAGGCGGTTCAGCGTCTCCACCGCGTCCACCGTGTGCAGGGTCGAGAACACCAGGTGCCCCGTCTCGGCGGACGAGAGCGCCGTCTTCACCGTCTCCGTGTCGCGCATCTCGCCGATCAGGATCACGTCGGGGTCCTGGCGCAGCGCGCCCCGCAGGGCGTTCGCGAAGGACAGCGTGTCGTGGCCCACCTCGCGGTGGGTCACGATGCCCATGTGGTCCTCGTGCATGAACTCCAGGGGGTCCTCAATCGTGATGATGTGGTCGGGCCGCGTCCGGTTGACCTCGTCGATCATGGCGGCGAGGGAGGTGGACTTGCCGCTTCCGGTGGGGCCGGTGAACAGGATCAGGCCGTTCTTGAGCTGGCACATGCGCTTGAGCACGACGGGAAGGTCCAGCGCCTCCAGCGGGAGGATCTGCAGGGGGATCAGCCGCAGCACGACCCGCGGGTGCCCGTCGTCCACGCAGGCGTTGACGCGGAACCGCGCCACGTCCTCCAGCAGGAACGAGGTGTCCAGGTCCATCAGCTTCTCAAACTTGGCCAGGTCCTTGTCGTCCACGATCTCCCGCAGCAGCGAGCGCACATCCTCGTCCGTCAGGGGCGGGTGGTCCTCCAGGCGGACCAGCACGCCGTCCACCCGGAAGATGGGCGGGTTCCCGTGCTTGACGTGGATGTCGGACGCCTTCAGCGAGACGGCCTTGTACATCAGCTCTTTCATGTTCATCATGGCGGCTAGGACTCCCGGACGCCGCGTGCGCGTCCCGAATGATCATACCTTGGCGGGGCCGGGAACACAAGAGAAAGAAGCGTCACCTTTTGCCCGCCTTCCGCGCGGGGCGCCCCTTGGCCGGGACGGGCGGGCGGGGGGCCGCCGCATACTCCTCCCAGACGGCGGACCGGACGGCCCGGCGCGAGCGCAGGATGAGCCACACCCCCCCGGCCACGAGGAACAGGCTGTAGAACACGCCGCGGCTCATGCCGAGGATCAGCGCCGCGTCGGGCTCGCGGAACTGCTCGCAGAAGATGCGGAACACGGCGTACAGGAGGAGGAACTCGCCGCTGATGCGGCCCGGGCGCTTCTGCGCGTCCGTGCGCCAGACCCGCCACTGCATGAAGGCCAGCAGCACGGCGCCCTCCAGAAGGGCCTCGTACAGCTGCGACGGGTGCCGGGCGGGGATCATGTCCAGCGGCATGCCCGGGGCGCTGCGGGGGAAGACCACCGCCCAGGGGACGCCGCTCACGTTGCCCCAGAGCTCGCCGTTGATGAAATTGGCGATGCGGCCCAGGAAGAACCCCATCGGCACAAGGGGCGCCGCGATGTCGCCGAACTCCACCAGGGTGAGGCGGCTCTTCCGGGCGACATACCAGCAGGCGATGAGGACGCCGATGAATCCGCCGTGGCTGGACATGCCCCCCTTCCAGACCTGGAACAGAAAGAGGGGGTCCTGAAGGGTCTCGGGAAGGGCGTAGAGGATCACGTAGCCCAGGCGCGCCCCGCCCAGCACGCCGATCATCATGGCGAAGAGCGCCGTGTCCTCCTGCTCCTGCGTCAGCGGGTTCCTGCCGTGGCGGCGGAGCAGCCGGTGGATGGCCAGGCCGAACACAAATCCCAGCACATAGGCCAGTCCGTAATAGGTGACGCCCCGGTCCCCCCAGAGATGCAGGAGAACGGGGTCCAGATC
>JAKPUV010001282.1 GCA_029554925.1 Candidatus Hydrogenedentota bacterium
GCACCCGGTAGCGCAGGTTGGGCCGGTCAAAGGAGCCGACCAGCACCTCCGGGGCGCGCAGCTCCAGCTCCTGGAGGATGTCGCGGCGCACGGTCTCGGTCGCCGTGGCCGTGAACGCGTGGACCGCCGCGTCCGGAAACACGGCGCGCAGGCTTTTCAGGGCGCGGTACTCCGGCCGGAAGTCGTGGCCCCAGTGGCTGATGCAGTGCGCCTCGTCCACCACGAGGAACGAGACGCCGGCGTTCTTCAGGTATTCCGCGAACTCCGGCTGCACGATGCGCTCCGGGGAGACATACAGCAGCTTCAGCTCCCGCCGCTGGATGGCCTGGTGCGTTTCCCGCCGCTCCTGGGCGTTCATGGTGCTGTCAATCTTCGCCGCGGGCACCCCGTTCGCGCGCAGCGCGTCCACCTGGTCCTTCATCAGCGACAGGAGGGGGGAGACCACCACGGCCATGCCCTCCACGGCCAGCGCGGGCGCCTGGAAGCACAGCGACTTGCCGCCCCCCGTTGGCAGGACGACCAGCGAGTCGCGCCGCTTCAGGCAGCAGGCCATCGCCTCCCGCTGCAGGGGCAGAAAGGTGTCATATCCCCAGTACTGTTTGAGAATGGCCGCCAAACGTTCCATGGCCGCAAAGTATACCAGCGCCGCGCCCCCCGCCGCGCCCCTTTTGCCCTTCCCCAATCACCGGACAAGGGGCTGCGGCTTCGGTTCTCACGACATCCTGCACAGGGATCAGGCCTGTCCACCCGCGTTGACTCCGCGCCGGGGCTGCGGTATGATGCCGCCACGGGCGAACCCCGTCGGCCACGGCGGCGGCGGTCCTCCGCGGAGGACGTTTCCATGAGCGAAGGGAGAGGCGAACCGGAACCCCACCAGCCGTCGGCGCGGCCCGCGCGCGGACGCATGGCCGCGGCAATCGCCGCGGCCTTTGCGGCGGGGGTTCTTCTCACGGCGGCGGGCGCGGCCTGGTGGATGCACGGCGGCCGCCCGACCCCCCCCGCCCCCGCGACGCGTCCGGCCCCCGTGCCGCCGGTGCCCCCGCCCGCCATGGGCCGCGGCGCGGCGGAGCAGGACAGCCTGACGGGCGGCTGGGAGCAGGAGACGCCGGAGGGCGGGGCCGCCCCCTGGCGGATCCGTTTCGCCCAGACCCCGGTGGG
>JAKPUV010001290.1 GCA_029554925.1 Candidatus Hydrogenedentota bacterium
AGCCAGGTCCGCAGGAGGGCAAACACCCCCAGGAGCAGCAGGAGGAACCACAGGGTGTTCGCGGCGGTCATGATGTCCGGGTGGTAGCCGAAGACACCCATGAGCAGGGCGCCGGACCAGTACAGGAGCGGCGGATGCGCGGGGTTGCCCGGGGGCACGCGGAACGCCGCGGCGGCCCGCGCGGGCAGGGGGGCGTCGCCGAGGAACAGGGCCTGGTAGACCTCGCGGGCCTTCTCCAGATGCACCTGCTCGTCGAGCCACCACGGATGGCGGTCGTTTGCGAGCCACCAGAGATTCGCGGCGGCGAGGCACAGCAGCAACGCGGCCAGCAGGGCCGCCGTGCGCGGGCTCACCGCCGGGCGGTCATCCACGGCGGCACAGGGCCTTGATGCTCGAAACAAGGTGTGCGATGCCCTCGTCGGTCAGCCGGGGGTGGATCGGCAGGGTGACCAGCCGCTCCGCCACGGCGTCGGCCACGGGGAACTGCCCGCGCCGGAAGCCCCGCTTCTGGAACGCCGTGGTCCAGTGCAGGGGGATGTAGTGCGTGCCGATGCGGACGCCGTGCTCCTCGCGCATGGCGAAGACGAAGTCGTCCTTGCCCATGCCGAATTCGGCGGCGTCAATCTCCATGGGGCACAGGTGCCACACATGTTTGTTCTCCGGGAGGGCCTTGGGCAGCTTCAGCCCGGGCACCCCGGCCAGCCCCTCCTGGATCTGCGCGGTCACCTCGGCGCGCCGGGCGTTGAGGGCGTCCAGCTTCGCCAACTGCACCAGCCCCACGGCGGCCTGCATGTCCGTCATGCGGAAGTTGTAGCCGCAGTCGTCGAAGTCCTGCCACCAGAAGCGCTTGCCCATGGGCAGCTTCGCCTCGTCCAGGCTGCAGTACTTGGTGCTCTTGCCGTAGACCCGCGTGCAGTGGGAGCGGTAGAGCGCCGCGCGCTCGAAGAGTTCCGGGTCGCTGGTCGTGATCACACCGCCCTCGCCGAGGGTGGACATGTTCTTCTGCTCATGGAAGCTGAAGCAGCCCGCCGCGCCCATGCTGCCCGCCTTGCGGCCCCGGTATTCCGCGCCGATGGCATGGCAGGCGTCCTCAATCACCGCGAAGCCGTGCTTTTGGGCGAGGCCGAGGATCGCGTCCATGTCGCAGCACTGGCCGTAGAGGTGGACCGGCAGCACGGCCTTCGTGTTCGGCGTGATCTTCTCCGCCAGCCGGGCAGGGTCCATGTTGTAGGTTTCGGGGTCAATGTCCACGAAGTCCACCTCGGCGCCCAGGGTGACGCCGGCCGCCGCCGTGGCGATCCAGGTGAGGGGCGTCGTCAGCACGCGGTCGCCCGGGCCGACCCCCGCGCCGAGGAGCGCGAGGAACAGGGCGGCGGTGCCGTTGGAGACGACCCGCGCGTGGGCGGTGCCGCAGTACTCGGCGAAGGCCTTTTCAAAGGCGATGCAGTGGTCGCCCGAGGTGGGGGCGTTCTCGCGCAGGACCCGCATCATCGCGGCCTGCTCCTCCTCGCCGTAGGTGGAGCCGAACTTGCTCTCCAGCTCAAACAGGATCTTGGGCGCCACGTCTCGTCTTCCTTTCCAGTGCCAGCACGCGGTCCAGCCCCTCCTCCGTGCCCGCCATGGGCGTGGAGAGGGTCCTGCGCGCGAGCGTGTTGTCCAGCGACACGTCCCGGGGCCGCGGGGCGCGGCCGGGAATGTTCCCCGGGTCCTTCGGGACCACGAGGCTCTCAGGATACCCCAAATGGCGGGCGACCCGCCGCACCAGGTCCACCCGGCTCTGGCGGTCGTTGCCCGACAGGTGCATGGTCCCCGTGAAGGGGTGGCCCGCCAGCTCCAGCAGGGCAAGGCCCAGCGTGGCCACGTCCACGGCGCTGCGGATCTCGTTCGGCGGCACGCCGACCTCGCGGCCCTCCTTGAACGCCGCGATCATCTTCGCGAGGAACGAGTTGCCGACGCCCAGCACCGGCAGGCCCATCACCAGGGCC
>JAKPUV010001303.1 GCA_029554925.1 Candidatus Hydrogenedentota bacterium
CTTGAACTCCTTCGAATGACGCTTGCGTGTCTGGCCCATTTCTTGGACTCCTTCTGGGGACATTGTCCCCCCGGCGGCCCTCCGGCTCAAGCCGCCAGATGTTAACTTAGCCACTGTCCAAAAAATGGGGGTAACTTCAGTAGATCGAGTAGTTCCGGATGTTGCACTCCCGGATCTTCTCCAGGACGCCGGGCCAGGCATTGGCGTGCAGTTCTTTGTAGTAGTCCAGCTTCTCCGCCTTCACGCCGATGACGCTGCCGAAGCGCTGGACGGTTTCGTCCGGACCCGGCCCGGCGTGCCGGCAGCCGGCGAGCACCCCCAGTGCGATTGCAAACACCGCCCATTTCGGCTTCTGCATGACCAGTTCTCCCGGTGTGTGGACGACAGACTCAGGCAAACACCACATACAGCGCGACCATTATGCCGAAAAGGATCCCCGCGACGACCCGGTAGTCCGCCAGCCCCCTGCCGGTCGCGCCCCGGAACGCTTCCAGCGGGCTGGACCACACCAGGGCGTCCCGCTCCGCGCTGGGCGGGTCGGGAAAGAGCCAGGACACGGGAACCATCACGGCGGAACACAGGACGGCAAGATAGAACCCCGCCATCATGAAGGGCACGCTCCAGCCCGTGGACTCCTTGAACCAGTCCAGCAGGAACACGGCGAATCCGGCGGCGGAGCCGGTGACCAGCGTGGCGATGGCCGCGCGCGACGATGCCCGCCGCCAGAACACCCCGAAGACGAACACGACCGTGATGGGCGGCGCGATGTAGCAGATGGCGGCGTTCACCCCCTGGAAGACGGTGGGGTACCGCCCCAGGAACGGGGACCACAGGACAGCCAGCACCATGCCCGCAAAGGTGACGATCCGCCCCACCCGGACCAGCCGCCGGTCGTCCGCGCCGGGGCGGAAGCGCCGGTACAGGTCGTGGGTGAAAAGCGTGGCCGCGGAGTTCAGGGCCGCCGAAACGGTGCTCATCAGCGCGGCAAGAAGGGCCGCCGCCAGCAGCCCGCGGAGGCCGGCGGGCATGAGGGCCCCGATCATGAACGCGTAGACCTGTTCGGAGCTCTCCGGCGCGCCTTCGACCCGCCCCGTGCTGACCAGCGCCGCGCACATCAGGCCCGGCAGCACGAGAATGAACACGGGCAGTATCTTGATGAACCCGGCGAACAGCGCGCCCATGCGCGCGTGGTGCTCATCCTTCGCCCCGAGCACGCGCTGCACGATCGTCTGGTCGGTGCACCAGTACCAGATGCCGATGACCGGGTATCCGAGGAACACGGCGTACCACGGCAGGCCCGACGGGTCGTCCGGCGGGCGCAGCATGGTGAGCTGCACGGGGTCCACGGCGGCGGTCAGGTTTTCCCAGCCCCCGAGGGCGCTCCACGCGCTGCCCGTCATCACCACGGCCCCCAGCAGGAGGATCACCGTCTGCACCATCTCGGTGACCACCACGGCCATCAGGCCGCCGACAATGGTGTATGCCCCGGTGAGCAGCGCCACCGCGACGATGCTGGCCATCTTGTTGATGCCGAACAGCCCCTCCAGCACCACGGCCCCCGCGTAGATGGAAAAGCCGATGTGGATGAAGATGGCCGCCACGATGGAGATGAGGGAAAGCCAGTCGCGGCTGGCGCGGCTGTAGCGCCGCTCCAGGAAATCGGGCAGCGTGGCCACCCGCGAGCGCACATAGAACGGGGCGAAGAATAGGGCGAGGAGGATCAGCGTGAACCCCGCCATCCACTCGAAATTCCCGTAGGCCAGGCCGTTCGTATAGCCCTCCTGCGCGAGGCTCACCAGGTGGATGGTCGAGATGTTCGTGGCGAAAAGCGCCATGCCGATCACCGGCCAGGTCAGGCTGCGCCCCGCCAGGAAATACCCGTCGCCCGCCGCGCCCGTCCCTTTGCGCCCCCGCAGCCCCGCCCAGCAGCCAAGCGCCACAATGCCCCCGAGGTAGACCGCGATGACCGAAAGGTCCAGGGAATTCAACCCGCCCGACACCATGCGCAATCCTCCGCATCCGGTTTCGCCCCGGCGCGCGCCGATGGCCAGTCCCGCCAACATGCCCCGTGTTCGCATTTGACCAGAATGGCCGGGAAAAGGTCAATTCCGGTTAACCGTTGTTGCGGGGTTCTTCCCCCCTCGAACGATCCTCCAGCAGTTTCCAGCAGTACCACTGCATGCGCGGCAGATGGAAGAGGCCCTTCCACAGGTTGCCCTTGAGACGCACGGACACCCGGCCGTCGCGGTGGAGGCGGCCGCTTTGCCTAACGTGTCGCGGCCAGACGAAAACCAACGGCCTCGTACCGGTACCACACATAGTAGTGCAGCCGAAAAGCGGATCGGCACAATGCTGCGGTGCGCGTCCAATCGCCCCCCCGGAAGATTCGGCGGCCCTCGTAGGGGTTCGTGAGCCAGGCACTGCCGTCCGTCGGCGCGCCCAGATAGTTGAGGTGGTCCCAATCCTCGCACCATTCGCTCACATTGCCGGCCATGTCGTACAGTCCAAAGGCGTTTGGCAGCTTCTGCCCCACGCGCTTGGTCCCGTATCCGGGGTCGCCCTTTCGCCCCACATTGTTTCCGGCGAACCACATGTACTGGCTGCGCACGCCGTCGTCCTCGTTCCCGTCCGGAACATCGAGGGAATCCCCAAAATAGAAGCGCGTTTGCGTTCCCGCCCGGCAGGCATATTCCCACTCTGCCTCGCTCGGCAGGCGCACCGCGACCGGCCCCTGTCCGCTGGCCTCAATGTGTCCGTTCAGCGCCGATATGAACGCGTTGGCATCGTCCCATGAAACGCAGTATGCGGGGTGGTCCGGCCCGGCCCCGTAGTCGCTGACGGGCTCACGGGGCCATGCCCCCATCACCGCAAACCACTGCTCCTGCGTCAGCTCATATTTTCCCATGTAGAAGTCATACCGGAAGTTCACAAGATGCAGAGGGCTTTCCTTGTTGAAACGGCCCCTTTCCGTTTCCGGAGAGCCCATCTCGAAGCTCCCCGCGGGAATCTTGACCAATTCAAGCGGGATGCCGCCCGGAAGCAGGATGGTCATCTGGGCTGGGTTCTCGAAACGAACGTGGTCGAAAAACACCTCCGATCGGTGTCCGGCGCGGTCAAGGAACTGGACCCTCACCGTCCGGTGTCCATCCGCACCCCCGGGAAGCGTGTACGCCCGCGTGGCGGCGGGCGCCTCCCACGGGGACCAGGTGGCACCGTTGTCGCTGAACCGCATCCGCACCACACCCGTCCCACTGTCCGCCCAGGCAAGCCCCAGTGTTACCGCGCGCATTGAGGTGACCGGCGCGCCCCCGTTGATACTGATTGCCCCTGAGGGGGGCGTGGTGTCCAAAAGAATGTAATCCCTTGCCGCCTCCGAGCGGTTTCCGGCGCGGTCAAGGAACTGGACCCTCACTGTCCGGTGTCCGTCCGCACCCGCGGGAAGCGTGTGCGCCCGCGTGGCGGCGGGCGTCTCCCACGCGGACCAGGTGGCACCGTCGTCGCTGAACCGCATCCGCGCCACGCCCGTCCCACTGTCCGCCCAGGCCAGCCCCAGCGTTACTTCGCGCGTTGACGTGAAGGCGTCCCCCCCGTTGACAAGGATGCTTCCCGTCGGCGGAGTGGTGTCCTCCGTCGCATGCGAACGGGCCGAAAGGAACCCCGACAGGCAAAACACCGCGAAAACGGCCGCCGCTTCCCTCGCATAACTCTTGGCACGCATGACGCCGAACCTCCCTAGTATCGCACAACACCTCATAATGGACATCAATGACGGTTTCAGCCTACTACAGTTGCCCCGTTTTGTCAAGAGCGGCAGCAGTTCCGTTCATTGCATCCCCGCCCGATCCTCCAGCAGTTTCCAGCAGTACCACTGCATGCGCGGCAGATG
>JAKPUV010000008.1 GCA_029554925.1 Candidatus Hydrogenedentota bacterium
GAGACGCTGTTTCCGTCGAAGACCCTCTGGGCGCTGGGAAATTACAGCCGCTTCATCCGCCCCGGGGCGCGGCGCGTGGGGCTGGAGGGCGCGGACGACCTGGAGGGGCTGCTGGGGTCCGCCTACCGGGGCGCCTCCCGAGGCGAGGTGGCCGTGGTGCTCATCAACCGGGGCGCGGCGGCGGAGCGGGTGTCGCTGCGCGTCCATGGCCTGCCCGAAGGGCGGACCATCAGGACCTTCACCCCCCATGTCACCTCGGACACGCACGACCTTGCGGAGCTTCCCCCTGTGGCGGCGGACGGGGACTTCACCGTTCCCCCGCGCTCCGTGGCGACCCTGGTGGGGCGCGTGGCCGCGGTCCCGGACAGGGAGTGAGCGGCGGCGCGGCGGGTCCGTTGACTGGGACGACCCATTATGAGAGGATAGACGCGGACGGGGCAGCGGGGTGGCCAACCGGAGACCTTCGGTTATGACGCGATGGATAATGCTCATGCTGTGCTTGGCGCAGGCTGCGGCCCTGGGCGCGGCGGCGCAGGATTTCCGCGCGCAGGTGGAGGCGGACTGGCAGGTCCAGCTCGCCAACCGCTACGAGGGCCCCAGGATCCCAGCCACCCGCGAGACCGACGCTCTCGGCGGCTGCGACGGCGTGAAGGACGGCAAGTGGGGCTTTCACACGGGCGGCGAGGCCAACCCGTGGTGGCAGGTGGACCTGGGTGCGGAGACGCCCCTGGACCGCGTGCTCCTCTGGAACCGGTGCGACGCGCCCGACCGCTGCAACAGCGTCATCATCCAAACCTCCAGCGACGGCCAAACCTGGTCGGACGCCTACGCGAACAATGGAACCGTGTTCTACGGGTTCACGGACGGCAAGCCGCTGGCCGCGCCCCTGGGCGGCGCGCCGGCGCGCTTTGTGCGCGTGACCCTGCGCGGCGAGACCTTCCTCCATCTCGACGAGGTGGAGGTGTTCGCCCAGGCCGACCCGTCGGTAAACATCGCCCTCCGCCGTCCGGCGACACAGAGCGGCGTGTCGCAGTGGTCCGTGGACCACACGCAGACCGCCGCGCCCGCGCCCGATCTGGCTGAGCATCTGGACCGGGCGGTCCGGCGCTGCCATGAACTCATTCTCATCCGGGC
>JAKPUV010000102.1 GCA_029554925.1 Candidatus Hydrogenedentota bacterium
ATGGCGGGGCCGAAGCTGCTCTACGAGGACGGCACGGTGCAGGCGGCGGGCATGGCCTTCTCCGACCGCTCCGTCATCCCCTACCACATCTACCAGGGCATGCCGGGCGACGCCCCCTGCGTCACCAAGCGCCGGACCTTCCAGGCCCTCACGGCGGCCTGTGTCGCCGTGCGCGCGGAGGACTTCGTCCGCCTGCGGGGATTCGACCCGCTGTACGTCAACGGGTGCGAGGATCTGGACCTCTGCTTCCGCGTGACGCAGGAGCTGAAAAAGAGCATCCTCTACGTTCCGGAGGCGGTGGTTTTCCACCTTGAAAGCAAGACCCCCGGACGCTCCAAGGCCATCCGCCACAACCGCACCACCTTCTTCGAGCGGTGGGGTGAGGCCGTCCGCCCGGACGACCACGCCTTCTTCGCAGCGGACGGGTTCCGTGTCCGCGAATATGTGAAGCGCGGCAACGACCCCGACGGACCCACAGCCTCGTACATCCCCGTGCTGGAGGGCGAGGGGGGGGCGGTTCAGCCCGCGCCCGCCACGGTGGAAACCCCGGAAACCGCGGATGGCGGCATGAACCTCGGCCTTGTCAGCATCTGGCATGTCCGCGGGGTCACGCTGGTGGCCAAACAGCTTGCCGACAGCCTCGAGGCGCGCGGGTTCCGGACCCATGTGCTGGCGCGGTGGGAGTCCGAGAAGTTTTCCACCGATCCGCCGGTGGAGCATCCCCGCGTGCTGAACGGCGGCGACGACCCGTCGCCGGAGGACTGCGTGGCCTGGGCGCGCGAGAACCGGCTGGACGCCGTGCTGTTCCTGGAGGTCCACCCCCGCGACTGGAAGCGGGTGGACGCCCTGCAGGCGGCGGGCATCCGCGTGCTCGCCTGCGAGCACCTCGACATCCTGCGGCTGGAGATGCTGGACCGCTACGGCCGCCTCGACGGCCTTGTCCACACGAGCTTCGAGGCCGCCCGCGTGTTCCGCAGGCTGCATCCGCAGGTGCCCGCGCTGGTCGTGCCGTGGGGGATTCCGGAGGCGCTGCTTCCCCCCGCGCCGCCGCGTCCGGCGGCGGGCGGCCCCCTGCGCTTCGTGCATGTCGCGGGCTGGGGCGGACTCAACAACCGGAAGAACACCGACGGCCTTATCCGAGCGTGGGCCAGGGCGAACCCGGCGAACGCCGTGCTGCGCCTGCACACGCAGGCCCCCGCGGAGCAGTACGGGCCGGAATGCGCGCGCATCCTGCGTGCCAGCCGGAGTATCGAGCTGCGCGAGGGCACGGTGGGGGACATCTACGCCGCCTACGGGGAGGCGGACATGCTCCTGTGGCCGTCGAAGCGCGAGGGGCTGGGCCTGCCCATCGTCGAGGCGCTGGCCTGCGGGCTGCCCGTCCTCATCTCCGACGGCTATCTCATGAAGCAGTGGATCCTCCCGGGCGAGCACGGGCTGGTCTGCCCCGCTGTCCCGCAGGAGGGCATGATGTACCTGCCGGAGATGCGGGTGGACGAGGACGCGCTGGCGGACATGGTCCGCGACCTGGCGGCGCATCCGGAACGCGTTGCGGCTATGGCCGAAAACGTCCGGCGCGACCGCGGCCTCTGGCTGTGGACCTGGCAGGCCGACGTGCTGGCCGGGCAGCTCCGCGCCTGGCTGGAGGATTCCGCCGCCCCGCCGGACCCGGAGCTGGGCTACCTTCCGGAAACCGTCCGCGCCTTCGAGCGGAAACGCCGCGCGGCCTTTGGAGAGCAATGACATGAAGATACTGGTGGCGGGCGGTGCGGGATACGTCGGGTCGGTGCTTGCGCCGATGCTTCAGGAACGCGGGCATGACGTGACGGTGGCGGACCAGTGCTGGTTCGGCAACCGGCTCCCCGCGTCGGTGCCCGTGGTGGAGACGGACCTGTTCGCGCTGGACGACGCGGCACTGGCGGGGTTCGACCGGGTGGTCTTTCTGGCGGGCCTGTCCAACGACCCGATGGCGGAGTACGACCCCGCCATGAACTTCATCCAGAACGGGGCGCTGCCCGCGTATCTGGCGTTCCGGGCGAAGCAGGCCGGCGTGGGCCGCTTCATCTACGGGTCGTCCTGCTCGGTCTACGGGTACACGCTGGACAAGCTGTACAACGAGGACGCGCCGGTCACCTGCCCCTATCCCTACGGCATTTCGAAGCTCCAGGGGGAGCGAGGGGTGCTTCAGATGGGCGAGGACGGGTTTTCGGTCATCGCCCTGCGCCAGGGCACGGTCAACGGCCACAGCCCGCGCATGCGCTTCGACCTCATCGTGAACACCATGTGCAAGAGCGCCCGCACGACCGGGCGGATCACGGTGAACAACCCGGCCATCTGGCGGCCCCTGATAGACGTGCGCGACACGTCGGAGGCGTTCCTCCGCGCCGTGGAGGCCGACATCGGCGTCAGCGGCGTGTTCAACGTGGCGAAGGACAACTACACCGTCGGCCAGGTGGCGGAGCGGGTCGCGGAGGCGCTGAAACGGCTCACGGGCCAGTCCACGGAGATCGAGGTGCTGCACCGGCACGACCTGCGCAACTACAAGGTGGACTGCGCCCAGGCCCGCGCCGTGCTGGGGTTTTCCCCGCAGCGAGACATCGAGGACATGGTGCTCTCCCTGCACGAGCACTGGGAAGAGTACGGCGACCCCGACGAGGAGCGTTACCACAACATCCGCGTCTTCAAGCGCCTGCACCC
>JAKPUV010000112.1 GCA_029554925.1 Candidatus Hydrogenedentota bacterium
CGCAACTTCCAGGAAACCGGGGGCTTTTTCACAATTGTCGGTGGCGCGGCGGTTCCGGGGGGACGCGTTCGTCAACGGCGCTCAGGGATCCAGCAGGGATCCCGTGGCCGGCTTCCCGTGGGCGGCGTTCCACAGCAGGTAGGACAGGATCCAGGTTCGGTGGGCGAATGCGGGGCCGGGGAGCGGCGGTTCGGGAAGGCCGGGGCCTGTCCGGCCGGTGTGGCGTCGCCATGCCTCGCGCAGGGCCTCCAATGGAGGGCTGTCCTCCCCGGGGAGGGGGACGGATTCGCCGTTGATCTTCATCCAGGCGGCGCCGGGCAGGTACTCCGCCTCGAGGACAAACGGTTGGCCGTCGCCCTCGCCCGCCACGCGGCGGTACTGGCTGCGCGGCGTGCCCCGCCGGAAATCGGTCAGGAAGGTGACGCGCGTTTCCCCGAGGGCGGCGCCCCCCTCGAAGAACCCGTCCACCGGCTCGGGATAGCGCCCGGGGTTCGGGGGGGTGTAGGGGAGGGACCTTCCCCACGCCTCCACCCTGCCGTCGTTTGGCAGACCCGCGCGGACGTGCTCCAGGCAGGCCAGGGCCCACGCGGCGCAGTGGACCGTTTCCTGGTACTGGACGGGCAGGGTGACGATGTGGTTGCGGGGGACGGCGGGGTCCTCGCGGTCCTTGGTCCGGGTCAGGGCGATTTCATGGATGCGGCAGCGCCGGAAGGAGGACAGATAGTCGAAGACAACCCGCGTCAGGGGCCGGTAGAGTTCAATGAAGTCGAAGAGGACGGTTCCGGGCAGGCCGGCGGCTGTTTGCCGCGCCCGCCGCGCGCCCGCCCGGTCAAACGGCGGGGCAAGGGGCTTCTCCACCAGCACCAGCGGGCCGCCCGGTACCGCCGGGCGGGCGGCGAGCAGCGAAAGCGCCGCGTCCCGGTGCTCGGGCTGGAGGGCGAGGTGGTAGAACGGAACGGGCAGTGCGTAAAACGCCGCCGCGTCCCGCACCTCCTCCGCGTCCGCGAGGGTGCCGTCACCGGGCCGGGGGGCGGGATCGTGGACAAAGACCCGCACTCCCGCGCCCAGCGCGGCGCGGGCAAAGCCTCCGCCGATGTGCCCCCATCCCCCCGCAACGGCGAGGGCCGGGGGAAGGGCGGTGTTCGGAGGGGGCTGCGTCATGGTGGAAGGAGTATGGCACGGGGTAGGGTCCAGGGTCTAGGGTTCAGGGTCTAGGGGAAATGCGGTGCTCTGTCCGTGCCCGTCACGGGGATCCGCCGCCGCGGGTTGCAGGTGCGCGGGGGGGGGCGCATTGGGTATACTGCGAGACCGGTCGCGCGGGGCCGCGCCGTCGGGCAATTTTCGGCGGCGGCTCCGGGCGGTTTTCCTGAACGAGGGGACGAGCATCCCGTGACGAAGTCGGCGCGGTTACGAGCGGAAAACTGGGCCTGCCTGCTGCTGCTGGCGGGGCTGGCCCTGTGGATGGTGTGGCCCTTTCCCTGGCAGCAGGGGGCGCCCGCGCCGCTGCACGGCCTGACGGAACTGGCGCCGTGGCAGGAGGCGCGCCCGGCGGAGGCGGTGAGGGCGGCCGCGCCGCCGAACGACCAGCTCATCCAGCGGCACTACCCGTGGTGTGCGCAGCTGCGGCAGGCGGCGCAGGCGCGGGAATTGCCCCTGTGGAACCCCGCCGAGGGCTTCGGCACGCCGTTTCTGGGGCTGTGGCGCACCCGCGTGTTTTCGCCCTTCTCCCTGCCCTTCTACGCGCTGCCCCTGCCGCTTGCGGCGGCCTTCTCGCTCTCCATCCTGCTGAAACTGCTGGTGGCGGGGTGGGCGGCCTATGTGGCGGCGCGGCGTTTCGCCTACGCCCCGCCCTTCGCCTTTCTCGTGGCCGCGGCCTACCAGTCCTGCGCGCCCGTGCTGGGGTTCGCGGCGGAGCCCGTGGCCGACGCCATGGCGTGGTTCCCCCTGGCGGTCTTCTGGGGATACGCGGCGCTCGCGGGGCGCCCGCGCGCATGGGTCGGCCTGGCGGGCATCCTCGCGCTGGCGGCCCTTGGCGGGTCGCCCGAGGCCCTGGGGGTGATGACCCTGTTCCTGCTTGCGGTGCCCGCGGTGCGGGCGGCGCGCACCCGCACCCTGGAGGGGCTCTGGGGCGGGTATCTGGCCGTGGCCGGGGCGCTGCTGCTGGCGGCGATGCTGGCGGCGGTGCAGTGGCTGCCCTACCTGGAGTACCGGGGGGAGAGCGTCGCGTCGCTGAACCCGTCCCACGGCGCCCTGCGCGCCGCCGACATCGCCGCGTTCCTGCTGGCCCCGTGGCGGGCCGCGGCGGACGGGGCGCCGCCGCGCGCGGCCCTGTTCCTGCATGCGGGCCTTCCCGCGCTGGTGGCCGCGCTGTGGTTCGCCGTACGCCGCCACACCGAACGGGGACGCCGGCGGTGGACCGAGACCTTCTGGATCACCTCGCTGGTCTTCGCGGCCTTCGCCCTGCTGGCGGGCCGCGCGCTGGAGTCCGGCCACGGCATGCCCCTGCCCCGCTCCGAGCATTTCCTGCTCCCCTGGGGCTTTGCCTGGGCTCTGCTCGCCGTGGCGGCGCTGGAGGAGTGGGTGCTGCTGGACGCGGCCCTGTGCCGCGGCGTGTTCCGCCGGTTCCTGCTGTGGTTCACGGGGGCCTGCGCGCTGTTCATCGGCGGCGGCGCCGCCGCGGTCAGCGCGTCGGGCGGACGGCCCGGCGCGGTGGCGGCGGGCGCCGGGGCGATGGCGGCCGTGGTCTTCGTCCTGATGCTGGCGACCGCCGTGCGCCCGTCGGCGCGGCTGCTGGGCTACGGGCTCGGCCTGACGGCGGCCCTGGGCTCCCTGTGGGCCCTGGAGCCGGGGCGGTCCTTCACCCCCGCCGCGTCGCTCTACCCCGAGACCACCTTCATCGCCGCCCTGCGCGAGGCCGGCACCCGCGTCGGCGGCACCCCCTCGCTCCGGACCTGGCCGGTGTCCGTCCACGGCGTCCCGCAGGTCTACGCGCCCTCCGGCGTCACCCTGCGGCGGCATGCCGCGTTCATGGGCGCCGCCGAGAAGGACCCGGCCGTCATGCGGCGGGGCGCCGTCGGCGCGCTGCTGCTCACCCGCCAGGACGTCCAGGGCGCCTACGCGGGCCTGCGCCCCGAACTGAACATCCAGGAGGTCTTCCCCTCCGGGGCCATCCTGCTGCGCGACCTGTCCGCGCGCCCGCGCGCCCGCATGATCTACGCGGGCAAAAAGGTCGGGGCGTTTTCGCCGGAAGCCCTCGACGCCGACAGCCTTCCCCAGATCGAGGGCGAGGAGCTGCCCGAGAAGGACGCCGGCCCCGCCGCCACCGCGGAGATCGTGCAGCCCGAGCGCAACAACCGCGTGGTCGTGCGCGTCGCGCAGACCCGCCCCGGGGTGCTCGTGCTGGCCGACGCCTTCTACCCGGGCTGGCGTGTGCTGGTGGACGGCGCGCCCGGACGGCTCGTGCCCGTGGACGGCCTGTTCCGGGGTGTGCCCCTGGGCGAGGGCGCCCACGAGGTCGTGTTCGAGTACCGCCCCCTCTCGGTCTTCGCCGGGCTCATCGTCAGCCTGGCGGGATTCGCCCTCCTCCTGCTCCTGCTCCTCCTGCCCCACCGCCGCGCGTGACCCGCGGCGCGGCCGCGCGGGGAAACCGGCGGGACGCGGGCGGGGTCCATTAGGATAGAACCGGTCGGGGTCCCGGATGGGGCCCGAAACGCAAGGAGACCCGCGATGCGTATGTTCAGGAGCGTGTGTTGGATGGCCGCGGTGGGGATGCTGGCGGCGGGGGGGGCGGCGGCGCAGGACAAGCCGTCGCTGGTGGAGCGGCTGGGCTTTGCGAAGGACGCCCGGGTGCTTATCATCAACGGGGACGACTTCGGCATGAACCACGCGACGAACGTGGGCACGCTGAAGGCGCTGAAGTCCGGGGGGATCACCTCGGCGACGATCATGGCCCCCTGTCCCTGGTATCTGGAGGCGGCGAAAATGGGGCGGGCGCACCCGCAGGCCAACCTCGGCGTGCACACGACCCTGACGAGCGAGTGGGGCGTGTACAAATGGGGCCCCGTGGTCGGCCGGTCCGCCGCGCCCAGCCTCTGCGACGACAACGGCCACTTCTTCACCGACGTGTTCCAGCTCTATCTCAGCGGGAATCCGGAGGAGGTGGAGAAGGAGATCCGCGCCCAGGTGGACCGTGTCCTTCAGGCGGGGGTGGACGTCACCCATATTGACTCCCACATGGGTGCCATGCAGTATGCGCCCGGCTACCACGAGCTCTTCATCAAGATCGCCGCGTCCTACAAGCTTCCGGCGCGCATCGCGGGCCGCGAAATGATGGACAAGTATAATGCGGGCTACCTCATTGACATGGCCGATGAAATGGGCGTGCTCCACCCCGACGAGCTGTTCATGGGCGACCCGCCCAGCATCGAGGCCACCGAGGCGTGGTGGAAGGACCGCATGCTCCAGGCCAAGCCCGGCCAGGTGACGGAGCTCTACATCCACTGCGCCGCCGACGAGCCGGAGATCTTCGCCACCACCGGCTCCGCCCGCCGCCGCATCGCCGACACCGACTTCTTCAGCGACCCCCTCACCCGCGAGTGGATGGTCCAGCAGGGCATCGTGAAGGTCAGCTACCGCGAACTGCGCGAACTCCAGCGCACCGGCAAGCCCATGCCCCGCGTCGAGGGCTACGGCTGGGACGACTGAGACCGGACGCAACGGAGGGGGCGCTTGCGCGCCAAACCGGCGGGTTGCCGCCAAGGAGGGAAGAGGGATGAACCGTTGGACATGCGGGATGGGGATGGCGTTGGCTGCGGCGTTCGCGGTGCTGTGCGCGCCGTGGGCGGGGGCGGCGGACGATGGGGCGAAGGAGGAGCTGAAGTTTGAGCTGCCGGAGGCGGCCTTCGGCGGCACGCCGCTGCCGTACACGAGCGAAATCCTGGAGAAGGAGGAGTTCCGGGACCGGCCGCCGTTTATGGCGCCGAAAGGGACCACCTTGGTCTCCAAGGGCAAGCCGGTGACCGCAAGCGCGGCGCCGGCCATGGGCGACCTGAAGATGGTGACGGACGGGGTCAAGAACTACGCGTCGAGCGCCCTGGTCGAGCTGGAGGCGGGCCCGCAGTGGGTGCAGGTGGACCTGGGGTCGGAGCACGAGCTGTACGCGGTGCTGTTCTGGCATTTCCACGCGGAAAAGCGGGTGTACTTCGACATCGTCGTGCAGGCGTCCAACGACCCGGAGTTCAAGACCGGCGTGACAACGCTGTACAACAACGACGTGGACAACTCCTCCAGCCTGGGCGAGGGCCCGGACAAGGAGTACATCGAGAACGCCCGGGGCCGCCTGCTCGACCCGAAGGGCGTGAAGGCGCGGTATGTCCGGCTGTACAGCAACGGCAACACGAACGACGAGATGAACCACTACGTCGAGGTGGAGGTCTGGGGGCGGCCCGTGGTGAAGTGACGGGGGGCGGGGACCATCGGACCGATCGGTCGGATCGGTCGGATCCGTCGGATGGCTTGGTCTGACCGGTCCGACCTGTCCGACGGGTCCGACAGCCCGGCGGGTGTCCGTCAGTGGAAAGCTCCCCGCCGCGTGTGGTCAAATGAACGCCGTTACACCGAAAGGACAATGCGATGCAGAAACGGATGCTGGGCGAATCAGGGATTGAGGCGTCGGTGGTGGGGCTGGGCACCTGGGTGACCGGCGGTGGGGAGATGTGGAACGGCGCGGACGACGCGGAGTCGGAGCGGGCGATCCGCGCGGCGCTGGACCACGGCATCACACTGATAGACACGGCGCCCGCCTACGGCTGGGGCCGCAGCGAGGAAGTCGTCGGCAGGGCCATCCGCGGCCGCCGCGACCAGGTGGTGCTGGCCACCAAGTGCGGCATGTGGTGGGAGGACAAGCGCGGGTCGTTCCATTTCGCGTTTGACGGCCACGAGACCTACATCAGCCTGCGGCCGGACACGCTGGCCGTGGAGATCGAGAACAGCCTGCGCCGCCTGGGCACGGACCACATAGACCTCTACCAGCCGCACTGGCCCT
>JAKPUV010000123.1 GCA_029554925.1 Candidatus Hydrogenedentota bacterium
TGTCAGCGCTCACTTGAAGCCGCGGGATTCTGGACAGGAGCCGGCGGGCCGAGGACTGGAGAGGGTGATGGCGCAGGCTTGAGCCTGGCGAGGCGGGCGTCGAGATAGGCGCCCCACGCGGGCTCGGGGGGTGCGGCGAGAAGCTCATCGAGGACCGGGAGGAAGTAGTAGAGCGAGCGGACCGGGGCGAGCGCAGGACGAGCTGGGTCACGGGTGAGCCTGCGGAGCGTGGCGAGGCGGATGGCGGCCCGGAGCATCGGGATCGGGACGCCGCGACGGCGAAGATCGAGAACGAGGCGACGGTCGGCGGGACGGAAGCGGGGCCGTGGCTCGGGCAGGTCGTCGAGGGCTGCGGCGACGGCGGCGACGTAGTCGCGGGCGCAGAGGGTTTCGGTCACGACGGCTTCGGGGGCCGCGTATTCAGGCGAGCGGCGGCTTCCTGCTCGCTCTCGCGGACGCGGTAGCTCTGGCCGGTGATCAGGGTGACGTCGGCATGGTGGGTGAGGCGGTCGATGAGGGTGACCAGAGACGTGGCGTTGGGGAAGATCGAGGGCCAGTCCTTGAAGGCGAGGTTGGTCGTGACGAGGGTGGAGCGGGAAGCCTCGTAGCGGGGATTCAGGACGCCGTAGAGCAGGTCGGCGGCCTGGTCGTCGAAGGAGAGGTAGCCGACCTCGTCGAGGCAGAGCAGCTGAGGGCGGGTGTACTTGGCGAGCTTCTTACGGCGCAGCTGGGGGGAATCGGTGGCCTGGACGTCGGCGAGCAGCTCGGCGGCGGTGCGGAAGACGACGGAGTAGCCGGAGAGGACGGCGTGGTGGGCGATGGCCTTGGCCAGGAGGGTCTTGCCCAGGCCGTTGGCGCCGACCAGGACGAGGTTGCGGCCGTCGCGGAGGAAATCGAGCGTCAGGGCGCGCTCGATCAGGGGGCGGTCGATCTTCTTCGGCCAGTTCCAGTCGAAGTCTGCGAGGGGCTTGAAGGATCCGATGCGCGAGCGCAGCAGACGCCTCTGCAGGCTCCGGCGGGCCCGGGCGTCCAGCTCGACGCGGACGAGCTCCTCGAGGAGCTGGCGGGCGGGCCAGTGGGCCCTGGTGGCGCGGGAGAGGAAGTCGTCGAGGGATGCGGCCGTGGCGTGCAGGCCGAGGGAGGAGAGCTCGGCGGGCAGGTCAGTCTTCGGAGTCGGCGAGGCCATCGTAGGTCTCCAGCGCGTGGGGTGTGACGTGCATCTGGTCCAGCTCGGGCCGCGAGCGCAGGTCCAGCGGAGGGGCGGTGCGGAAACGACGCGAGCGGCGACGGGCCTCGAGCAGGAAGTGGACCGAGGCGGCGCGGGGCGTCCCCCGCGAAAGGGCCTCCTCCACGGCCCATGCCAGCGCCTCGGCCCCGTAGTCGCGAAGGAGCGCCAGAAGGCGTCGGGTCTCCACCCCCGGCGAGGCGCCCCGCTTCACGGCGGCCGACAGGAAGACCTCCGCCTTCGGCACGCAGGCCGAAAGGCGCCCCGAGCCGGTCGAGCCGAGGGCCTTTCTCTTCTCCCTCAGCAGGGCGTCCTTGTGGGCGGCGACCTCCACCACGGCGTGACGGTCCCAGCAGCGGGGGTGCCGGGCGATCTCCTCGGCGCCCGAGAGGACCCTCACGCTCGTCGACGTCACGGCCAGCGTCAGGGGCCGGCCGACGGCCTCGGGAGGGATCGAGTAATCGTTCAGGTCGAAGCGGACGTAGATCGTCTTGCTCCGCGCGGCCGGCACGAGCCGCGTCGTCTCGAAGGGGTGCGCCGGCAGAGGCAGAAGCGCCGAGCGCTCCTGCGCGAAGGCCTCGGCCACCGTGATCCGGTCGTCGGCGGGCCACGGGCGAGCGTGGGCCACCTCGTTGCGCCAGAGGAGCGCCTGGCGATTGAAATCCTCCAGAGTGGTGAAGGGGCGGGCCGCGAAGAAGCCGTGGCGCACGTACTGGATGGCCCGCTCCACCCGCCCCTTCTCCGACCCCCGCCCCACGGCACACGGACGTGGGGCCGCGTGGTAATGCGCGCACAGCTCCGAGTAGCGCGGGTTGAAGCGCACGTGGGCTCCAGCCCTCTCCAGGACGGCCGAGGCCAGGTTGTCGGTCAGGAAGGTCCTCGGCACCCCGCCCAGGTCCGTCAGGGCGTTGACGTGCCCGGCCAGGAAGCTCTCCAGGTGCTGGTCGAAGAAGAACTCCAGGTACAGCGCCCGCGAGAAGGACAGCGTCAGGACGAAGCACGACAGGCGCCTCTCGGCCCGCCCCACCATCACGGTCCCGAAGTGCGCCCAGTCCACCTGGGCCTCCTCCCCGGGAAACTTCCGCAGCTTCAGGAAGGCCTCCGGCGCCACCGGCCGCAGCTCCCTCACGGCCCGCCGCAGCTGGACCACGCTCCCGGCGTATCCCCTCTGCCGGACCATCTCGTAGAGCCGCGTCGCCCTCAGACGCGGGTACTGCCGCAGCGTCCCGGCCAGAAACTCCCGAAACGGCGCCGTCACCGAGGCCCGTTCGGCCGGCCGCGGCCCGTGAAACTCCGCGTTGCCGATCGCCCGTTCCACCGTCTCGTGGTGCACGCCCAGGGTCGCGGCGATCGTTCCCACCGGGAAGTGCTCGCCGTAGAACAGCCTCCGGATCTCCACGACGGTCTCTTGCGGGATCACGGCCTACTCCCAGCTCGTGAAACGGGTCCGTCCACGGGTGGGACGCCCCGCAGACGATGCACTCCGCCACGCTGCACGCCGCCGCCGACACCCGGCGACGATGACCGGACCGGGTCTGTCCATCGGTCACCTCCCGCGCCGGAGCGCTCGGGCGCCTCTCCGGCCGTGCCGCCACGGTGACCGCCTTCCCCTCTCCGTCTCTACCCTGATCCGTCACTTTCTCGCCGGGCGCTTTCCGGCGGTACCGGGCCTGGCGGTCGGCGTGGTCGTGCCGTCCCGCCCGGCTCTGCTGGTGCCGCCGATTCGAGCGCCGCTGACTCTCCCGCCGCGCCGAGACCTGGCACGCAACACTTCCGTACACATTGCCCCGGTCGCACTCATGGCAGATCACGAACGGCCGCTCGCACCTCTCGCACCGACGCCGAAGCCCAACGCGACCAGTCCCTTGCAGACAGCCTCACCGCCGGGCTCGACTTCCAGATCCGACCGTGAAAACCTCTGCGCACCTACTTCGGTTTTCCCCGGCCCTCGGGTCCCGGCTGCGTCAACAGTCGGGGCCCTTCTCTCGTCCGCCCGACCCCGTCGCCCACCTTACGACACACCACCTCGCCCGCCGCCGCTCCGCGGCGGCGGGGA
>JAKPUV010000197.1 GCA_029554925.1 Candidatus Hydrogenedentota bacterium
TCGTGCTGGTCGTCTTCTGCGAGGTGCTGCCCAAGGTGGTGGGCTTCTCGCGCAACACCCTGTTCGCCCAGGCCGCCGCGTTTCCCCTCTACCTGCTCGACCGGGCGATGCGGCCCTTCCGCGACGCCCTCATGCGGTTCACGGCCCTGCTTTTCCGCGTCACGCGGTTCAGCGAGGTGCCCCCCGCCCCCTTCATGACGGACGACGAGTTCAAGTCGCTGCTGGAGGACAGCCGCGCCTCCGGCGTCATCGAGGAGGACGAGCGCCAGATGATCGAGGGGATCATCGAGTTCGGCGACAAGACGGTCCGGGACATCCTGGTGCCCCGGCCCGACGTCATCGCGATCCCCGAGGGCGCCACGGCGGGCGAGGCCCTGGAGATGTTCCGGGAGCAGGAGTGCTCCCGCATGCCCGTCTACCGGGGCGACCTGGACCACATCACCGGGGTGCTCTACGCGAAGGATCTGCTCCCCGTGCTCGCCGGCGCCGGGCTGGACGAGCCGGTGGAGCGCCGCGCGCGGCGCGCGCATTTCGTGCCGGAGACGATGACCCTGGCGGACTTCATGAACTTCTCGCAGCGGTCCCACGCCCACATTGCCGTCGTGGTGGACGAGTACGGCGGCACGGAGGGCCTGGTGACCCTCCAGGACGCCATCCGCGAGGTGGTGGGCGACGTGGGCGACGACGACGAGGAGGAGGAGTTCTACTTCGAGGAGGCGGGGGAGGGGCTGTACCGGGTGGACGGAACCTTCTCCCTCGACGAGCTGGAGAAGCTCACGGGCATCTCCGTGGACGACGAGGAGCACACGACGGTCGCCGGGTTCCTCATGGCCAAGTTTGAGAAGATCCCCGAAACGGGCGACGAGATGGAGTACTCGGGCGTGCACTTCCGCATCGAGGAAACGGACGGGAAGCGCGTGACCCGCGTGCTGCTGCGCACCTCCGCCGGACAGGCGCCCGCCGCGGACGCCGGGGGGGACGCGCCATGACGGGCACGGTCCTCCTGCCGCTGGCCTTCCTGGTGCTCCTGTCCGCCCTCTTTTCGGGGTTCGAGACGGGGTTCTTCTCCAGCAACCAGATCCGCGTGCGCTACCTCGCGGAGAACGAGGGGCAGGACCGCGCCCGCCGCATGATGGCGCACTACGAGCGGCCCGGCCGCCTCATCGCCACGCTGCTGGTGGGGAACAACCTCGTGCTGGTGCTGGCCACGCTGCTGCTCACCGCGGTGCTCGGCGAGACCGGGGCCACCCTCGTGGCCACGCCGCTGTTCATCCTCTTCGGCGAGGTACTGCCCAAAAGCGTCTTCCGCACGCACCCCACCCGCCTCTCCCTCGCGCTCATGCCCGCCATGCGCCTTTTCGAGCTGGCCCTGCTGCCCGTGGCCCTGCCCGTCGCCTGGTTTTCCGACCGGCTCATGCGGCTGGTCGCCGGGGGCGGGGGCGGCGCGGTCAAGCCCTTCGCCACGGCGGACGAGATGCGCAGCCTCGTGGACGAGGGCATGGACGCGGGCACCATCGAGCCCGAGGAGCAGGAGATGATCCACTCGGTCATGGACCTGCAGACCCGGCACGCGAAGAACATCATGGTGCCGCGCATCGAGGTGACGGCGGTGCCCGGGACCGCCTCCCGGCGCGAGCTGCTGGAGGTGCTCATCCAGAGCGGGAAGACGCGCATTCCCGTCTACGCCGGCTCCCTGGACAACATCGCGGGCGTGGTCAACGCCTTTGACCTGCTCACGGACCCGACGCCCGGCGTGGAGGACATCGGCCGCTTCCTGCGCCCGGTCATGCACGTGCCCGACACCATGAAGCTCGACGACCTCCTCCAGGCCATGCGCCACGCCCGCCAGTCCCTCGCCGTCGTCACCGACGAGTTCGGCGGCACCGACGGGATCGTCTGCATAGAGGACATCCTGGAGGAGATCTTCGGCGAGATCCACGACGAGCACGACGTCCAGTCCCCCCAGTGCCGGAAGATCGGCCCGGCCGCCTATGTCATCGACGGGCGCATGGGCCTGGAGGAGTGCGCCGAGGCTCTCCAGACGGAGCTGGAGGACGGCGAGGTGAAGACCGTCGGCGGCTGGGTCACCCACGTCGCCGGGCGCATCCCCGCGCGCGGGGAGGTCATCCGGCACGGCGCCTTCGAGATCACGGTGCTCGAGGGGACGCCCTCGCGCGTGTCGAGCATCCGGCTGGAGGTGAAGGCGCCCCCCGCGGCCCCCGAGGGTGCCCGGCATCCGGCGGGCGGCCCCTCCCCGGACTGAGGGGGGGGGGATAATTGGAGAAAAAATTCTCTATTGTGGTATACTGTCTTCCGTCGGTGCCGGAGCCGCGGTGATCCCCGCGGCGCGGAGCCCCGGAACGCCCCCGGCGGGGGCGCCATGCAGGACGGAAACACCATGAAACACCCCGGCGTGAAATGCATTCTTTTGCTGGTTTTGGCGGCCCTGGCTGCGTTTTCCGCTTCGCCCGCGCTTGCGGACGCCGCGGCGGCGCCCGCGCAGAAGAGCGCGGCGGACGAGCTGCTGGGCAACCCGATGATCGCGCTGTTTGCCGTGATCGGCGCGGGCATGCTCTTCGGGCGGATCCAGGTTTTCGGCGTCAGTTTCGGCAGCAGCGGCGTCATTTTCTCGGCGCTGCTTCTCGGCGGCGTCGGCTACGGCATTCCCGCCGGGATCGGCAACCTCGGCCTGGTGCTGTTTGTCTACTGCGTCGGCCTGACGGCCGGCCCCACGTTCTTCCGCGTGTTCAAGCAGGAGGGGGCCAACCTGGCCAAGCTGGGCGCGGTGATCATTCTCGCCGGGGCGGCCACGACGGTCGTGTGCGCGTGGCTGTTCAAGGTGCCCGTGGATCTGGCCGCGGGCGTGCTTGCGGGCAGCATGACCAGCACGCCGGCCCTGGCGTCGGCCCTCGACGCGCTCAACCACAACCCCAACGTGTCCGTGGGCTACGGCATCGCCTACGTCTACGGCGTGGTGGGGGTTGTCCTGTTCGTGCAGCTCGTTCCCCGGATGCTCGGATACAACCTGGAGGAGGAGGTGCGCCGCGCCGGGAAGGGCGGCGGCGGCCGCCGCATCGAGCGGGTGGTCATCGAGGTGCTCAACCCCGGGCTGTTCGGCAAGCTTATCAGCGAGAACTCCTTCACGGCCACCCAGCGCTGCCAGATCTCGCGCGTGGGCAAGGGCGACCGCTTCGTCCCCGTCACGCCGGACACGCGCTTCGAGGAGGGCCAGATTCTCATGGCCGTCGGCGAGGACGACCGGCTCCCGGCGCTGGTGGAGTTCATCGGCCGCAAGTCGGACAGGAAACTCTTCCTCGACATCGAGACCGAGCGGCTGCGGGTCGTGGCCACGTCCCCGCAGGTGCTCGACAAGACCCTGCGCGAGCTGAACCTGCTCAACGCCTTCGGCGTGACCATCACGCGGGTCGAGCGCAACACGGTGGCCCTCGTGCCCCAGGCCGACACGGTGCTCCAGTACGGCGACGTGCTCACGGCCATCGGCGAGCCCAAGGGCCTCCAGGGGTTCGCCGCCTTTGCGGGGCACCGCACCCGCGCCCTCGACGAGACGGACATCATCTCCCTGGCCGTGGGCATCTCCCTCGGCCTGCTCATCGGCATGATCCCCCTCGGGCTCCCCGGCGGCCGCAGTTTCTCCCTCGGCGCGGCGGGCGGGCCGCTCATGGTGGCCCTCGTGCTCGCGCACTTCGGCAGCATCGGCGGCATCCGGGGCCATGTGCCCCGGGCGGCGCGCATGCTCATGACCGAGATGGGCCTTGTGTTCTTCCTCGCCGGCGCCGGCGTGCAGGCCGGCGGCCAGTTCATGGAGGTCCTGCGCCAGCAGGGGCCCTCCCTGCTCGTCATGGGTTTCTTCGTCACCTCGGTCCCCATGCTCGTCGGCTACATCGCGGCCAAGCGCTTCCTGCGCATGGGCATCCTCGAAACCCTCGGCGCCATCTGCGGCGGCATGACCTGCACCCCCGGCCTCGGCGCCCTCTCCTCCAAGATCGACTCCGACGTCCCCGCCATCAGCTACGCCGCCGTCTACCCCGTCGCCTTGATTCTAGTCACCCTCGCGGCGCAAATTGTGGTGCAGGTGCTGCCCGGACTGTGACCCCCGGCGCGCCCAACCCCGGAGGAATCGTCTTGGACAGCGTGCTGCGCGGATGCCTGGAGGACCTGGAGCGGCGGATTGACGCCGACGACGAGGATCGGCTGCTTTCGGAGTGGCGGCGTTTCGCCGACGGCGGATATCCGGGGGAATGGTTTGCGCCGCGCCGAGCGAAGCCGGTTCCACAGGGGATCGTGTGGCCGCGTGTGGGCGTGAACGAGGCCTTTGCGGATCCCGTCGCGATGGCGCTCCAGCAGTTGGGTTTATGTTCCGACCGGCTGGCCGCGGGCGACGGGCTGCTGATGTGCGTCCGGTGCAACTACGGCACCTGCATCCTGCCGTCGCTCTTCGGCGCGGAGCTGTTTCTCATGTCCGAGGCGGCGGACACCCTGCCCGCAAACCGTCCCTTGCCGGAGGACGCGCTGACGCGCGCGCTGGACGGCGGGGTGCCGGACCCCCGCGCCGGACTTGGCGCGCGCGTGCTCGGCACGGCCGCTTTTCTCCAAGAGGTCATGGCCCCGTACCCGAAGGTGCGCCGGTTTGTGCGCCTGTACCACCCCGACCTGCAGGGTCCGCTGGACGCCGCCGAACTCCTGCGGGGCGGCGCGCTCTTCCTGGAGATGCTGGAGGACCCCGACCGGGTGGACCGCCTGCTTGCGCTCGTGACCGACGCCTACGCGGGACTCATGGACGCCTGGGCGGCGCTGGTTCCCTTCGACCCCGCGCACAACGTCCATTGGGGCTACCTGCACCGGGGGGCGGTCATGATCCGCGACGACTCCTCCACCAACCTGTCGCCGGGGCTCGTGGCGCGGTTTGTCGCG
>JAKPUV010000199.1 GCA_029554925.1 Candidatus Hydrogenedentota bacterium
TGTTCTTTGTGCCTTTGTGGTGACTCTTTCCGGAGCCTTCACCACAAAGACACAAAGGGCACAAAGAAGAAAGGGCTTGGGGAAAAGAAAGCCGGCCCGTCAGACGGCGGGGTGCAGCACCACGTAGAACAGCACGCCGAAAAAGTGGAAGGTGGTTCCCGCCAGCACGAAGCCGTGCCAGATGGCGTGGTTGTAGGGGATGCGATCGCAGATGTAGAAGAACACCCCGACCGTGTAGGCCAGCCCGCCCAGGGCCATGAGGATGAGCCCGCCCGTCGGCACGGCGGCGATGACGGGCTTGATGGCCACCAGGGCGGTCCACCCCATGACCAGGTACATGGCCGTGGACAATTTGTCCCATTTCCCCACGAAAAACGCCTTGAAGGCGCAGCCGACCACGGCCATGCCCCACAGCACCCCGAAAAGGCTCCAGCCCCACGCGCCCCGGAGGGACACCAGCAGGAAGGGGGTGTAGGTCCCCGCAATGAGCAGGTAGATTGCCGAGTGGTCCAGTTTGCGGAAGAATTTCTTGACACTTCCGGCGGGGATGGCGTGGTAGAGCGTGGAGCACAGGTACAGGAGGATCATGGACACGCCGAACACCACGGCGCTCCAGATCTTCCACGCGTCCCCCGTCCACGCCGCCAGCAACGTCAGCGCCGTGAGCCCGGCGGCGCTCAAGAGCGCACCGGTCCCGTGCGTGACGGCGTTGGCCACCTCTTCCCGGAAGGAATAATGCTTTTCAGACATGCGGATCATGCGCTCCAACGTGCGGACACCCCGTAATTGTACCAAACTTCCGGCACCATCGGCCCGCACAAGCTTCCGCACTCGGCACTGCGCCCCCCCCTAAACAAGCCCCACCTTATTGAACGACAAAAAAGGAGGATATTGCACCGATAATTGCAGCGATAGCACCGATTGTCGAAATAACCGCTGTGAAAATCACCTTTGCGTAAAGGCTGCGAGCTTGACGCTCCTCGCGAATGGCCTTGCGTAGTTGTGTCATACCCACCGCTGTAAGAATTCGCCTCGGTGCATATGGATCCATTTCCCTCCAAGACGTTTGCTCATCGTAGTCGGGGACGGGAAGATTCAGTAGTTTGGCCTGACGGCAAAGTTGGCATGTGATCAGATGGTCCCGATCCTCCCAAGCTTCACCAACAAACTGCAAGGCTTCTGCTTCCAGCGAGCTGATTTCGTCCCGGTCGCCACCTTCCCTCTCGGCTTTTGCAATCGTTCTGCTGTAATGGCGTTCCACCTTTTGCGCAGCAAGGGTTGCCCTTCGAACATCCCACCACTCCTTTATCATCAGAGAGTCCTCCTCGGTTGGCATCTTATCTGAAACATTTCCTGGCTAAGTGCTACCTCTGGAGGCCATGCCCGCGCGCGCGGAGGCGACGGAGTGGACGGCGTGGCAGCGGGGGCAGCGGACGCGGGGGTGGGCGTATTCCGGGGGGATTTTGAGTTTTGCGCCGCAGGGGCAGGTGATGAAGAGGAAGTTGTTCATCCGGCGGACGAGGTCGCCCGCGTCGCGGGCGCGGGCCACGCGGATTTGCGGAGTGTCGGGCTCCGCCGCCGGGCGCGGCTGCTGAAAGACGGCCGCCGCCGCCGCGGGCAGGGGGATGTGGTCGGCCCCGGACGCGGGACGCGCGGCGGGGCGCGCCGCCGGGGCGGCCCCGGGTTCGGCGAGCAGGGTGGCGGGCATTCTGGCCCCGCCGCCCTCCAGCCGTCCCCAGGCGTCCGCGTAGGTCTTGTAGGAGACGCCGCCGGCCATGCCCCGGAGCACGGCGATGCGCTTCTCGACCGGCGGGTGGGTGCTGGTGAGCGAGGAGAGCGAGGCCCCTTCGGGCGTGAGGGGGTTGATGATGTACATGGGGGCGGTCACGCGGTTCTTCGTCTCCAGGCCGGCGTTGCCGGAGATTTCCTCGAGCGCCGAGGCGAGCCCCTCGGGGTAGCGCGTGAGCACGGCGGCCCCGGCGTCGGCGAGGTATTCCCTGCGCCGGGAGCAGGCGAAGTAGATGAGCTGGGCGAGCAGCGGCGCGACAATCATCAGCACAAGGGCCACGAGGAACAGGACGAGCAGGTAGGCACCGCCGCCCTGGGACTTGGAGGAGCGGTAGCGGCGGGTTCCGGACATGCGCAGGCTGTGGGCCGTCATGCGGTAGAAGAGGTCCGTCAGCATGATGATCGTGCCCGCCATGACGCCCATCATGGTCATGTAGAGCACGTCGCGGTGGACGATGTGGCTGATCTCGTGGGCGATGACGCCCTGGAGCTGGTCGCGGTTGAGCCGCGCCAGAAGCCCCGCCGTCACGGCCACGGAGGCGTGCTGCGGGTCGCGTCCGGCGGCGAAGGCGTTGAGCCCCATGTCCTCGATCAGGTAAATCTCCGGCGGCTTCGGCAGCATGGCCGCGATGGACATCTCCTCGACCACGTTGAAAAGCTGCGGGCTGTCGGCCTTGGAGAGCTTTTTCGCGCCGCTGGCGGCCATGAGCATTTGGGCGCCCGCGGTGTAGGCCGCGAGGGCCTGCACCGCCCACACGCCCAGGGCGACGGCCATGCCGATGAGGCCGCCGGGGGGGAAGGTGAGGCGGAGCGCGCGCGCCCCGTCCAGCGCGACGACCCGGTCGTCCACGGCGGGGTAGACGGCGAAGCCGATGGCGTAGCCCACGGCCAGCATGAGCGCCAGCATCACGAGCATCAGGACCACCGACCTGCGCTTGTTCGCCCGGACCAGTTCAAACATGGGCGGTCACTCCCGGCGCGCCGCTGGGGTTCAGGAGAAGCTCACCTTGGGGACCTCGCGCTCCGCGGGGACCTCGATCTCGAAGAACTCCGACTTGCCGAAGCCGAACATGCCCGCGACGATGTTGCCGGGGAACATTTCGACCTGGTTGTTGAAGGTCATGACGGCGTCGTTGTAGGCCTGGCGCGAGAAGCCGATGCGGTTCTCCGTGGAGGTCAGCTCCTCCTGCAGGGCGAGGAAGTTCTGGTTCGCCTTGAGGTCGGGGTACTGCTCGACCACGACGAAGAAGTTGCTCAGCGCCTGGCTCAGGCCGCCCTCGGCCTTGGACTGCGCGCCCACGCCGGACGCCCCGGCCGCCAGGTTGCGCGCGCGGGTCACACTCTCCAGCGTTTCCCGCTCGTGGTTCATGTAGCCCTTCGCCGTCTCGATCAGGTTCGGGATCAGGTCGTGCCGCCGCTTGAGCTGCACGTCTATCTGCGACCACGCGTTCTTCACGGCGTTGCGCAGGCGGATGAGGCCGTTGTAGACGCCGATGACCCACAGCGCCAGCACCAGCACGACGCCCCCGACAACCGCCAGCCCAATCAGCATGCTCATTCTGTGCTCTCCCCTTGTTGGGT
>JAKPUV010000200.1 GCA_029554925.1 Candidatus Hydrogenedentota bacterium
CAATGCCCGGACGGCCAAATCGGCGAATAGTGCCCAAATCCCGGCGGACAGGCGGGGAAACGCTTTGCCCGGTCTGCGGTACCCTTCTTGGGCGTGCCCGCTGCGGCGTGGTATACTTCGCACGCCGTTTTTCGAGGCGCATTTCGCGGAATTATTCGCATGAACTCCAGCAAACAGCGGTTTCCCGTGTGGATTCGGCGGGCTTGGCCCTCCGGTCCCGCCCATGAAGAGGTCAGGTCCCTGCTTGACGGCCTGAACCTCCACACCGTCTGCCAGAGCGCGCACTGCCCCAACCAGGGGGAGTGCTGGGCCCGCCGCACCGCCACGTTTCTGATCCTGGGGAACGTCTGCACCCGCCACTGCGCCTTTTGCGGCGTCCAGTCCGGCGCGCCCCTGCCCGTGGACCCGGACGAGCCGGAGAAGGTCGCCGAGGCGGTGGCCCGGCTGGGCGTGCGCCACACGGTCATCACCTCGGTCACGCGGGACGACCTGCCGGACGGCGGCGCGGCGCATTTCGCGCGCACGATCCGCGCGGTCCGCGCGCGGACGCCCGGGGTCACGCTGGAGGTGCTGACCCCGGATTTCGGGGCGGACCCCGAAACCCTGGGCCTCGTGGCGGAGGCGGCCCCGGAAATCTACAGCCACAACATCGAGACCGTCCGGCGGCTCCACCCCTCCCTGCGGGACGCCCGGTACCGCTACGACACGTCCCTCGAAACCCTTCGGGGGGCCCGGCGGCTCCTGTCGGGGGCCGTGGTGAAGTCCGGATTCATGCTCGGGTGCGGCGAGACGGAGGCCGAGGCGCTGGAGACCCTGGCCGACCTGCGGGCGGCCGGTTGCAACGCCGTGGCCGTGGGGCAGTATCTCCGCCCGCGAACGGGGAACGCCCCGGTGGCGGAGTTCGCGCCGCCGGAGTGCTTTGACCGGCTGCGGGCGGCGGCGCTGGACCTCGGGTTCGCCTTTGCCGTGGCCGGACCCTTTGTGAGAAGCTCGTACCATTCGGAGGACGCGCTGCGCGCGCGGCCCTCCGGGAGGGCCTGAGAGATG
>JAKPUV010000231.1 GCA_029554925.1 Candidatus Hydrogenedentota bacterium
GCCCGTGGAGGACAAGAGCGGCAAGCGCCAGCGCGTCCGCGCGCGCAGACGGTGCAACAGGCACTGGCGCGACGTGCTGTACCTGTTCGCCCACTGCTCCATAAACTGCTGCGACTGGGCCAGGGCCTTCTACGACATGCACCGCGAGCAGGGGGACAACCACGCCGGCGCCCTGCGAAAGCTGGCAGACAAATGGCTGAAAATCATCCACCACATGGTCGAGGCCAACGAATCCTACGACAACCTTCGGCACGTCCAGTCATTGAGAAAGCACGCCAGCTGGTTTCCCCCCGAACCCTGTGGAAAACCCCGTGGAAAACTCCATTGAAAAAACTTGATCTGCCCCATAAAATGTCTGAAGGGGGGACCAAGAACAGCCGACCTTTTGCCACAGGCTGCTAGGTGCCGTCCCTCGTCGTTCTCTCTTCCTTCCGGCGGACTGGGTTCCGGCCCGGCGCATCCCCTACAATGACCGGACGTCGGCGGCGGGCCGTCTTGCCCGGCCCCCGGCGCCAAACCAACCGGATAGAGGGCGTCTCCATGAACATCTTTCGTTCGGCGCGGAATCTTCGGGTCCTGGGCGCGGTCACGGCGGGGCTTCTGCTTTTGCTGCTGCCGGGGGCCTTCGCCGCCCCGCCGGAACTGCCGGTGCAGCCCTTCGGCCCGGGGGAGGTGCGGCTGCTCGACGGGCCGTTCCGCCATGCGCAGGACCTGGACGCGGCGTATCTCCTGTCGCTGGAGCCGGACCGGCTGCTGGCGGGGTTCCGGAAAGAGGCGGGGCTTCCGGCCAAGGCCGAGGCCTACGGCGGATGGGAGCGGCAGGGCGTGGCCGGGCACAGCGCGGGGCACTACCTGTCCGCGTGCGCCTACATGGCGAAGGCCGCCGGGGACGCGCGGTTCTGCGAGCGCGCCGCCCACATGGTGGGCGAGCTGGCGGCCTGCCAGCAGGCGAACGGCAACGGGTACGTCGCGGCGATCCCGGGCGGCAAGGCGGTCTTTGAGAAGGTCGCCCGGGGCGAAATCGCCTCGCAGGGCTTCGACCTTAACGGCTCGTGGGTGCCGTGGTACACCCTGCACAAACTTTTCGCGGGCCTGCGCGACACCTACCGCCTCTGCGGAAACGAAAAGGCGCTGGCCGTGGCGCGGGGACTGGCGGACTGGGCGATAGAGACCACGAAAAACCTGACGGACGAACAGTGGCAGACCATGCTCGCCTGCGAGCATGGCGGGATGAACGAGGTGCTGGCCGACCTGGCCGCCGACACGGGCGAGGCGAAATACCTCGACCTGGCGAGGAAGTTCTACCACCGCGCCGTGCTCGACCCGCTGGCCGGGGGCCGCGACGAGTTGCAGGGAAAGCACGCCAACACGCAGTTCCCCAAGATCATCGGCTGCGAGCGCATCCACCAGCTCACGGGGGAGGCCCCCTTCAGCGTCATCCCGCCCTTCTTCTGGGAAACCGTCACCCGCAGCCACACCTACGCCATTGGCGGGAACAGCCAAGACGAGCATTTCGGCGCGCCGGGAAAACTCAACGATCGCCTTGGAAAGAACACCTGCGAGACCTGCAACACCTACAACATGGTCAAGCTCACGGACCTGCTGTTCCGGCGCGGGGCGCGCGCGGATCTGGCGGACTACGCGGAGCGCGCCCTGTGGAACCACCTCCTCGCCTCGCAGAACCCCGACGACGGCATGGTCCTCTATTTCCTCACCCTCCAGCCGGGCGGGCAGAAGAGTTTCATGACGCCCTTTGACAGCTTCACCTGCTGCTCCGGCACGGG
>JAKPUV010000242.1 GCA_029554925.1 Candidatus Hydrogenedentota bacterium
CGAACTGGGTGGGCGACGCCGTAATGTGCACCCCCGCGCTGCGCGCGCTCAAGAACGCCCATCCCCGGGCGCGCCTTACCGTTGCGGGCCGCGACGCCGTCTGCTCCCTGCTGGAGGGGATTCCCTGGGTGGACGCCCTGCACCCTCTGCCCGCCCGGCCCGGAGCCGTGGAGCTGTTCCGCCACGCCCGCCTGCTGGCCTCCGCCGCGCGCGATCTGGCCGTGGTGTTTCCCCACTCCTTCCGCGCCGCCCTGATGGCGCGGCTGGCCGGGGCGCGCCGCCGGGCCGGACACGACCGCAACGGGCGGGGATTCCTGCTGACGGAGCGCGTGGCCCCGCACCGGGTGGACGGACGTATCACCCCGGTCTACATGGCCTTTGAATATTTGGACGTGGCGGAGGCGGCCGGGGGGGAACGCGACGACCTCGGCCCGGAACTTGCGGCCCCGGAGGCCCTGCGCGCGGAACTCGCGGAACGGTTCGCCGGGGAGGGCCCCCTGGTGGCGCTCGCGCCGGGCGCGGCCTTCGGCCCGAGCAAGCAGTGGCCCGCCGCGCGGTTCGCCGGCCTGGCGGACCGGCTGCACGAGCGGTGCGGCGCGCGCTGCGTGCTCCTGACCGGACCGGGCGAGGAGGACACGCGCCGCGCCCTGCTGGACGCCGCCCGGCACCCCCTGCTCGAATGCCCCCGGCAGGGCCTGGACATGCTCAAGGCGGCGGTGTCCCTCGCCGACCTGCTGGTCGGCAACGACAGCGGGCCGCGCCATGTCGCCGTGGCCTTCGGGAAGCCCGTGGTCTGTCTCATGGGCCCCACCTCGCCCGCCTACACGGAGAGCCCGTGGGAACGGGGCCGGGTGCTGCGGGTCGACGTGGACTGCGGCCCCTGCCAGCAGCCCGTGTGCGCCACGGACCACCGCTGCATGACCGGCATTCCCGTGGACCGGGCGGCGGAGGCCGCGCTGGAGGTTCTGGGTCAACCCGCGCGGGGCGCGCGCCCGCGCGACGAGGAGCGCGCATGAAAAGCGTCTATGTGGTCACCATGTGGTCCGGCGGCAAGCCCGCCAAGAAGTGGCAGAGCGAGGGCGCCCCGGAGAAACTGCCCACGGGCA
>JAKPUV010000243.1 GCA_029554925.1 Candidatus Hydrogenedentota bacterium
GAGGCCATAGCCGCGGCGGGCGGGCCGCTGGATGCGGCGGACCTAGGGCGTGTGAAGGTGTACCGCGCGGGCGAGCCTGCCGACGGAGTGGACCTCGAGGTTGCGGACGACCGCCTGGTATACGATGGCGACATCAAGGCCAACCCCGTGGTTGAGCCGAGTTCGGTGATAGTAGTGCCTGGGACGGAAGTCCGGGTGTATGTTGCCGGTTTTGTGGCAAGGCCGGGCCAGGTTGCGCTGAGGCGCGGGGCGACGGCTTTGGATGCCATAGCCGCCGCGGGCGGAGTGACCTCAGCTGGAGATGGAACCCGCGTAGCCTTGGCGCGCAAGACGGGCGAAGGTGCTTTCTCCCTGGAGATCGACGTGATGTCGGCGCTTGACGCCCGGGAGGCACAGGGCAAGCCGCCGGTCGCGCCGATGCCTCTGCTGGATGACGGCGATGCGCTGTTCGTGCCGGAGGCTGTGCCTGGGCAGGCTGTGGTCCTGGGCGAAGTGGCGCGGGCCGGATCCTACAAGCTAACCCGGGGTTCGCGCGTGCTCGACTTGATAGCAGCCGCGGGCGGGGTGACCCCGAAAGCATCCTTGGAAAAGATTCTATTATATTCTGAAGGGATTCTGTCAGAACCGCAGTATATATCCATTGGAACTGGAAAATCGCTGCTATCGGAAGGCGCGATTGACAACCCCGAGGTTCGCGCGGGCGATGTGATTGTGGTCGCAAGCAGGATGATCACGGTGAATGTGCTTGGGGCGGTGGCGCGACCGGGAACGTTCGAGATGCAGCCGGGCGCGTCTCTTGTGGACGCGGTGGCAGCAGCGGGCGGCACGCGCGCCGAGGCGGATGCCGCTCGGGTGTCGGTGGCGCGAAGGCCCGCGCAGGGCGCGACGAAGTCCGAGGTTTTCACTATCGACCTGGAGGCAGCCATCGGAGGAGCCCACGCAAGCGCGGCAGGCGCAGACAGCGACACGCCGGTGCTTCTGGCCGACGGCGATGTCATCTTCGTCCCCGAAACGATGGGGCAGGTGCTGGTGCTGGGTGAGGTGGCACGGCCCGGAGCCTACAAGCTCCAGCGCGAGGCGCGGCTGCTTGACGCGATTGCCGCAGCCGGCGGCACTACAGCGAAGGCGTCCTTGGAGAGCGTGACTGTCTACAAGGATGGAGCGCTAGCAGCGGGCGCGGCTGAACCTCTGGGTCACGGAAAGGTGCTGTTCTTTGGCAAGGTAACCGAGAACCCGCGGGTGAGCCCGGGAGATGTGGTGACCGTGGGATCGCGGATGATTAATGTGAGCGTGATCGGCAGGGCGGGCAGACCGGGCTCGTATGAGCTGCCTCTCGGGTCGCGGGTGATCGACGCGGTGGCGGCTGCGGGCGGTGTGGGCGCGGACGGCGACAGGCGGTCGCTGCTTGTGATCCCGGCGGGTAAGTCGGGGCCGTCGGTGACTGTCGACCTCGACCAGGCGCTGCGGGGCGGGGATGTGGGGCATGTCCTGTC
>JAKPUV010000267.1 GCA_029554925.1 Candidatus Hydrogenedentota bacterium
GAGGGGAAACTGCCCGCGCCGGACGGCCCCTTCCAGGACATCGCCGTGCTGGCCTACCCCGCGCCCCACGGCGAGGGCGTGGCCGCGCCCGAGAAATCCCGCACGCCGCGCGCGGTGGATTTTGAGTCCGCCGAGCCCTTCACGGCCCGCAGCGTGACCGTGGTGCCCGTGAAGCAGGTGAACGTGCAGGCGGAGCTGCTCGTGTCGGACGACGGGAAGGACTTCCGCCCCGTGAAGGCGTTCACCGTGGACCGCCACAACCTCAACGTCAACGTGGGCCCCGTGCCGCTCGCGCCCATCGTGGCGTCGTTCCCCGCCGTGACCGCGCGCTTCTTCCGCCTCGCGTTCTCGGCGGACTGCGAGGTGGGCGAAGTGCGCGTGTCGCCCGCCGTCCGCGTGGAGTCCCACGCGGAGAAGGCCCTGTTAAAAATGTTCCAGGACCCCCTGCCGCCCTTTGACTTCTACACCTGGCCGCCCCAGGCCGAGCCGGACGCGCCGGGTCTGGCCGTGGCGCCGGACGCCGTGCTGAACCTCTCCGCGAAGATGGACGCCGACGGCACGCTGCGGTGGGACGTGCCCGCGGGCGAGTGGATCGTCCAGCGCGCCGTCATGTCGCCCACGGGCACCAAGAACAGCCCGTCGCCGGAGGAGGCCACGGGGCTGGAGGTGGACAAGATGAACCGCGCGCCGCTGAAGGACCACTTCGACGCGTACATCGGCGACCTGCTCCGCCGCCTGACGCCGGAGGAGCGCAAGGCCTTCAAGCACGTCGTGGCGGACAGCTATGAGATGGGCCCGCAGAACTGGACCGACGGCTTCGCGGAGCTGTTCCAGGCGCGCTACGGCTATGACCCCCTGCCCTGGCTGCCCGCCCTGTCCGGACGCGTGGTCGGCGGCGCCGACCGGACCGACCGCTTCCTGTGGGACCTGCGCCGCCTCGTGGCGGACCGCGTCTCGACGGAGTATGTCGGCGGCCTGCGCGACCTGTGCAACGCCCAGGGGCTCAAGATGTGGCTGGAGAACTACGGCCACTGGGGCTATCCCGGCGAGTTCCTCCAGTACGGCGGCCAGTGCGACGAGATCAGCGGCGAGTTCTGGGTGAACGGCGACCTGGGCAGCGTGGAGCTGCGCGACGGCGCGTCGTCGGCGCACATCTACGGCAAGAACGTCGTGTGGGCCGAGGCCTTCACCGGCGGCATCCCCTTCGCCAACTCCCCCCGCGACCTCAAGGCCCGCGGCGACTGGGCCTTCTCCGAGGGCATCAACCAGTTCGTCCTGCACCTCGTCATCCACCAGCCCTGGGACGACAGGCGCCCCGGCGTCAACGCCTGGTTCGGCACGGAGTTCAACCGCCACAACACGTGGTACGGCCACGCCGGGCCGTGGGTGGACTACCTGCGCCGCTGCACCGTGCTGCTCCAGCGCGGCCTGCCCGTGGCCGACGCCGCCTATTTCATCGGCGAGGACGCCCCCAAGATGGCGGGCGTGCGCCGGCCCGAGCTGCCCGCGGGGCATGACTTCGACTACATCAACGCCGAGGTCATCGAGACCCGCCTCTCCGTGAAGGACGGCCGCTTCGTCCTGCCCGACGGCGTGTCCTACGGCATCCTCGTGCTGCCGCCGTCCGAGACCATGCGGCCCGGGCTGCTCAAGAAGATCGGCGAGCTCGCCGCCGCGGGCGGCGCCGTCTTCGGCCCCGCGCCCCTGCGCTCCCCCAGCCTCGAGAATTACCCCGCCTGCGACGACGAGGTGAAACGCCTCGCCGCCGACCTGTGGGGCGGCGGACGCATCCTCACCGGCGACAGCCTCGACGCCGCCTTCGCGAAACTCGGCCTCACGCCCGACATCGTCTGCCCGGCCGACATGCTCTGGAAACACCGCCGCGACGGCGAAACGGACATCTACTTCGTGTCCAACCAGAAGGACGCCGCGCGCGATGAGACCCTGTCCTTCCGCGTGGACGGCAGAGCCCCCGAGCTCTGGGACGCCGAGACCGGCCGCATCACCGCCGAGCCCCCCTACACCGCCGCCAACGGCCGCGTGGACGTGCCCCTCCACTTCGACGCCCACAGCTCCGTCTTTGTCGTCTTCCGCAAACCCGCCGAGGGCGGCGGACGCCCCGTCCCCGCGCCGAAGGCGCCCAAAGTCCTCGCCGCCCTCGACGGCCCCTGGACCGTGGCGTTCCCCTTCGGCGAGGAGACCTTCAAGACCCTCAGCTCCTGGACCGAGAGCAAGAACGAGGACGTCAAGTACTTCTCCGGCGAGGCCGTCTACCGGGCCAGCTTTAAGACCGACGAGACCAAGGGCGTGATTCTGGACCTCGGCAGGGTCAACGACACCGCCGTGGTCCGCGTCAACGGCAAAGAGCTCGGCACCCTGTGGAAGGAGCCCTACCGCCTCGACATCTCCGCCGCCCTCCGGCCCGGGAAAAACGAGGTCGAGATCACCGTCGTCAACCCCTGGATCAACCGCCTCATCGGCGATAACCGGCCCAAGGCGAAAGACCGCACCACCTTCACCAGCACCAACATCGTCAAACCCGGCGCCCGCCTCAAGCCCGCCGGCCTCCTCGGCCCCGTCCGCGTCCTCGCGGAGTAGGGCCCGGAACAAGGCGGAGACGGGCAGGAACCCGGGGATGGCGGCGCATGCACCTGTCAAAGGAAGGCCGTCAGCTGGTGACAAATTGTCACCGGCTGAAAACCTCAGTGCGGTCGCCATGCGTCCCGAAATGACTCTCCTTCAGCAAATGAAAGCACGTGGATATTGGGCTTCGTGCTGGCTACTTGGGGTCCAATCTCCGGTTTGTACGAGGTTCTCAAAAACAGCACCACTTGCCAGCTTGAGTCGGTTGCTCCGATAAAGGGCTTGGTGTAACTTTGGGCAAGCATTGGGCATCACCTCAAGGGGCTGCGGCCCACGCCGGGCGGCGCGGGTCTGTTTGTGTCGGTTTCTGTTTTGCGCCTAAATGGCAACTCCCTGCAAATGCACATATTTCCAACAAGAAGGGTCCGTATTGGACTTGCCACCTAAATGACATTGTCAGGCCCAGAAAGGCATGTATTTGGCGTATCTGCGGGACGTCCCCGCTGAGCCGTCCAACTTGATCAGTCCCTCCTCAAGGGTGTCCGCAATAATTCGGGATGCGGCCTCTGCCCGGCTTTCCGGCAGTTTGAACCGGTCCCGCAGGCTCTGGTTGGTCATGCGGTCCTTCATGACATAACGCAGGCAGCAATGCTGGTAGCAGGCGCGGACTCGATCGCCTCTGGCCATGTCGCCAAAGCGCCGGGGTCCGAAAACCGTTACTACCGTTCGGCGGTGTCCCTGGCCAAACTCGGGTGCGGGAAGCTGGTATGCCTCCACAAAACTGACCACGCGGTCTATGCCGCTGCTCTTTTCCTCGCAGACACCTATCCGCCTCATGAAATCAGCCAAGCCCTCATTTCGGGACTGGTAGCCGTCAATGAAACGCTCGACCGGCACAACGGGGTCTCCGGGATTGGATATCTCCACACGGTCGCTGTAAATTTCGATCATTACGGACGCACCGGGAACCGAAAAATCTTGGTGAATGAGCGCGTTCGCAACCAGTTCGCGGACCACCTCTCCGGGCACAAGCCTCACATCGCGGCGCAGGGCGTCTCTGATGGCCTCGTTCTGCGGAAGCTGATCCATCACGAACTTCACAAGACCCTGGAAACCCACCGCGTATCCTCTGCCCCCGGTCTGGTCAATGCGGGTGTCAAGCTTTGATGTGCCGGTGTAAACGACAACCCGGGCGGCCTTGCGGGCCACATCCGGAAAATCCTCCAACCGCTTCGCAAGCAGCAGCGCGCCAAGACGCCGGATGCTGTATACCCCGCCGTCTGTTCCCACAAGACGGGCGCCAAGCAGACGGTCCATGACGCCGCTGCGGTCGGTTGGATACGGTAACTTGATCAGTTCAAAGAACGTCTGCGTGTCCAGCAGATCCACGACATCCTGGTCTGTCAGCCGCGTCAGGGAGTCTTCCGCCAGCCAGTCAGGCTTTCCCTCCGCGAAGATGCTCCGCAGCCGGTCCTCGCTCATGGGAACCAGCGCTTCCCCCGAGCGCATCAAGTACTTGCCGTCCAGATCATAGGCGGTTCCGCGGGGGCGGGAAGGAATGGAAAACACAACCACTCGGCCGACGGGATGCTCAACAGCCTCTATGTCCACCCGAAACCCCACCTTTTCGAATATCTTCTGCTCCATCGCGACGGGATTGTTCACGGCCGCTGTTCCCACCACCGGCCTCGGCGGCTTGTTGGCGATTCCCAGAAGCAGATGGCCGCCACCCTCGTTTGCGATGGCGACGCAATACTCGTACAGCACCCGATTGTCAATCTGAGTCTTGGCTTCTTTGAACTCCAGGCGCTGATGTTCGGAGGGAGTTCCGCGCCAAACGTCTATCTGTTCCGGTGTCGTCACCCAGCGTCATCCTTCCACCCAAGGGTTGTCCCAAAGGCTTCTTCGGTCCCCTGCATCCCAACCCGGAAAACCACGCGGGCTCGGGAACAGGGGCGCATGGAAAGAAGAATAGGGTCATGAGAGCGAAAAATCAACACGGACCGGCAGCGGCGCAACTGGGGGCGGACGGCCCTGCGGGAGGGCGCGTGCCGCGGGACGCACGGCGTGCTCCCGCCGCGCCGAAGGTCCGGCGAATTGCGCAAAGAAATAAAAGTGCGGCGGGCGGGCGTTGTGTGGTATGATCATGTTGTGCGGCAAACAGCCACTGTCACGCCGGGAGACAAGGGGTCTCCCTTCCTGCCAAGCGTTCCCCTCCACCGGCCCGGGGCGACCGGGGGGCGGGAATCATCGCCGCACGCCGCACGGGCCTTCGGCCCGGCCCGACTTCCCTCAAGCCGGCGGTGCGCGCCAGACAATCTGACCCATGACGAAGACCAGCCCCAAGGAAAGTGTGTGAATGAGATTTGAAGACCTGAACGTGGACCCGCGCTGTTTGCGGACCCTCCACAAGAACAACATCACCGAGCCGACGCCGGTGCAGGAGCAGGCCATTCCGGTGGTGCTCTCCGGGGGCGACCTGATCGCCACGGCGCAGACGGGCACGGGGAAGACCCTGGCGTTCACGCTGCCGGCGCTGATGCGCCTGGCGGAGCTGAAGCCGGGGCCCGCCCGGATGCTGGTGCTCACGCCGACGCGCGAGCTGGCGCAGCAGGTGGAGACCGTGATGGCGCCCATCGCGCGCGCCCTGCGCCTCACGAGCGTGGTGGTCTACGGCGGCGCGGGCATGCAGCAGCAGGCCGACCGCCTGCGGCGGGGCTGCGACGTGGTCGTGGCGACGCCCGGCCGCCTGCTGGACCACATGGGCCGCAAGGCCGTCCGTTTCGACGGGCTGCAGATCCTGTGCTTCGACGAGGCGGACCGCATGCTGGACATGGGGTTCCTGCCGGACATCCGCCGGATCCTCGCGCACCTGCCCAAGGAGCGCCAGACCCTCATGTTCTCCGCCACCTTCGCGCCGGAGCTCCAGCGGCTGGTCGGCGAGATGATGCACGACCCCGCCCGGATCGGCATCGAGGTGAGCGCCCGCCCCGTGGACACGGTGCGCCAGGTGGTCTACCCCGTGCGCCAGGAGGAGAAGGCCGGCCTGCTCCTCAGCCTGCTCAAGGAGCAGGAGAAGGAGATGGAGTCCGTCCTCGTGTTCATGCGCACCAAGTCGCGCACCGACCGCGTGGGCCGCATGCTCAAGGCGGCGAACATCAAGGCGGCCGTCATCCACGGCGACCTGGCCCAGGGCGCGCGCCAGCGCGCGCTCGAGTCCTTCCGCTCGGGCAAGTGCCCCATCCTCGTCGCGACCGACGTCGCCGCGCGCGGGCTGGACATTGACGGCATCAGCCACGTGATCAACTACGACATCCCGCAGACGGCGGACGACTACATCCACCGGATCGGACGCACCGCCCGCGCCCAGCGCGAGGGCGACGCCATCACCTTCGTGTGCCCGTCGGACATCTCGCCGCTTGGCACCATCGAGAAGACCCTGGGCTACAACCTCCCGCGCATCGAGCGCGAGGGCGCGCCCGTCGTCCTCTCCACCTACCGCAAGACGCCCGCCGCCGGGGCGTCCCGCAACCGCCGGCCCCGCAGCCTCCTGCGCCGCCGGTAACCTCCCCGCCTATTCCCGCGGCGCGGGCCTCCGGGTCCGCGCCGACGGGCCGCTCCCCCGGCCGGACCCCCCGCCGGGGGCTTTTGTTTGCCTTCCCCTTCGGGGCCGGGTGCCTTAACTTGACAATGCCGACTAACCCGATTATAATTAGGATGATTTTTGCCCCACGGTTTGTTTCAGCGGACATGCCCCCCCGGGCCGGACCACAAGGAGACCCGCGACATGGAAGACTGGACCGAAGGCGTCAATCTGGAGGCATTAGAGGCGATGGGTCCCGAGGAGCTGCTGCGGTGGTCCTGGGAGGCGCGAGGAACGCGCGCCGCGATTTTCACCAGTTTCCAAAAGACGGGCTGCGTGATGATCGACATGGCCCGCGCGGCGGCCCCGGAACTCCGGGTGCTGACGGTGGACACCCTGCGGCTGCCGCAGGACACCCACGACCTGATGAAGGCGCTGGAGGCGAAGTACGGCATCCGGATCGAGCGCTTCCAGCCGGACCCGGACCGGGTGGCGCGGATGGTGGACGACCACGGGGAGTTTCTCTTCTTCGACAGCCGGGAGAAGCAGGAGCACTGCTGCGCGGTCCGCAAGGTGGAGCCGAACCGGCGGGCGCTGGCGACGGTGGACATCTGGATCACGGGGCTCCGGCGCGACCAGTCGGCCTTCCGCAAGGCCACGCCCAAGGCGGCGGTGGTCGAGCAGAACGGCCGCCGGCTCCTGAAGCTGTGCCCCCTCATTGACTGGACGGAGGAGCGGGTTAACGCGTACATCTCCGAACGCGGGGTGCCCTACAACAGCCTCTACGACAAGGGGTACACGAGCATCGGGTGCGTGATCTGCTCCACGCCGACGCGCCCCGGCGAGAATCCCCGGGCGGGCCGGTGGCGCTGGACGAACCAGCTCGCCGAGGCGGGCAAGAAAGAGTGCGGCATCCACATCCAGGGCAGCGGCATCTAGGCCCCGGCGGCGCGGGGCTGGTACAATGCGGCGGCCCCACGGAGACCCCTTCCATGACAGCGTCCCCCGAAAACAGCCCCGCCCCCGCGCCGGGGCTGGTGTCGCTCGTGGGGGCGGGGCCGGGGGACCCGGGCCTCATCACCGTGCGCGGGCTGGAGCGCCTCCAGTGCGCCGACGCCGTGGTCCACGATGAGATGATCTCCCCAGAACTGCTGGCGCGGGCGCGCGCGGACGCCGCGCTCATCCCCGCAGGCAAGCGGCGCGGCCACCACTGCATGGAGCAGGACGCCATCAACGCCCTGCTGGCGGAGCTGGCGCGCGCGGGAAAGCGCGTGTGCCGCCTGAAGACGGGCGACCCCTTCGTGTTTGGCCGGGGCGGCGAGGAGGCCCTGTTTCTCGCCGCGGCGGGCATCCCCTTCGAGGTGGTCCCCGGCGTGACGGCCGCCGTCGCCGTGCCCGGCGCGGCGGGCATACCGGTCACCCACCGGGGGCTCGCCGCCGTCTGCACCGTGGTCACCGGCCACGGCGACCCCGACGGCGGCGGCGTGGACTGGGAGGCCGTGGCGCGGGCGGGGGGCACGGTGGTGGTGCTCATGGGGCTCAAGCATCTCGCCCGGATTGCGGAGCGCCTGCGGCGCGGCGGACTGGCCGGGGGCACCCCCGCCGCCGTCATCACCCGCGGCACCCTTCCGGAGGAGCGGGTTGTCACGGGAACCCTGGCGGACATCGCCGCGCGCGCGGAGGCCGCCGGGGCCGCGCCGCCGGGCATCCTGGTGGTCGGCGACGTGGTGTCGCTGCGCGGCGGCAAGACACCGGGTTAGCATATCGGCGGGAACCGTCGGGGCCGTCTTGGAGGTGGTACGGGCTTCCAGCCCGTGAGCTGCGGGCGGAAGGCACATGGGCAGGATGCCCATGCCACCTCCAAGACGGCGCCGGTTCCCGTCCTGAAGGGAGACGCCCATGGGATACCTGCCCGTGTTCCTGAATCTCACCGGCCGGGACGTTCTGGTGGCGGGCGGCGGCGCGGTGGCCCTGCGCAAGGCGGAGAGCCTGCTGGAGGCCGGGGCCCGCGTCACCGTGGTGAGCCCCGTGTTCGACCCGGCCTTCGACACGCTCGCCGCCGCGCATCCGGACCGGCTGCGCCCCGTCCGGGAACCCTACACGCCGCGCGACCTGTCCCCCTTCTTCCTCGCCATCGCGGCCACGGACGACCCGGCGGCCAACGCCGCCGTCGCGGCGGACGCCGAACGCGCGCGGGTGTGGGTGAACGTGGTGGACGTGCCGGAACTTTGCACGGTTCTCGCGGCCGCCACCTTCCGGCGCGGTCCGGTGCAGGTGGCCGTCTGCACGGGGGGCGAGTGCCCCGCCCTGGGCCGGACCCTGCGCGACGAGCTGGCGGCGGCCTGTCCGGAAACGCTGGGGGACTACGCCGCCGCCCTTGGGGTCGAGCGGGCGCGCCTGAAACGGGAATGCCCGGACCCGGCCCTCCGTGCGCGGGTGCTGGACCATCTGGCCCGCCGCGAAACCCGCGACCGCCTCCTGTGCGGCACCGCCGGCCCCCTGGAAAGCCGTCTCCGCGAAGAGACCGGGCGGTTTCTCGGCGAAGACACGCCGCCCGCGGCGCGCCCGTAGGCGCGCGGTCTACCCGTCGCCGCAGGCCCCCGTGCAGCGCTCCATGCGGCGCAGGGAGATGGCGTCGACGGGGCAGACGTTGATGCAGTTGCCGCAGCGGATGCAGTTGTTGCTGTCGATCCAGATGTAGGTGGCGGCGGCGGGGTCGCCCGCGGGCGCCTCCTCCCACGCGACCGGCTCGCCGTCGGGTCCGCGCTCGAGGCTGGCCAGGCGGCGGATGCAGTCGCGGGGCGAGACCTTGATGCACCAGTCGCAGTGGATGCACTTGTCCTGGTCGATCTCAAACTTGTGGCTGCAGAGGTAGCAGCGCCAGGCGTGGGTGGCGGCCTCCTCCGGCCCGAAGCCCAGCTCCACCTCGTCCTCCGCGCCGCGCGCGGCGGGGGGCAGGGCGGGCATGGGCGGGGGGTACACCAGGTCGTGGTCGCGGGTCCGGTCCATGTCTGCCACGGGGGTCACGCGCACCCCGGTCCGGCGGCGCGGTCCGCCCATGAGGAAGGCGTCCATCTCCTCCGCGGCGGCCTTGCCGCCCGCGACGGCGTGGATGACGTCGCCGCTGCCCCCGGCGAAGTCGCCGGCGACGAAGAGGTTGGGCGCCGAGGTGCGGCAGCCTTCCGCCTGCGTCACGTCCCCGGGCAGCAGCCCGCGTTCGGGGTGCTGGCCGATGGCGAAGATGACGGTGCGGCAGGGCACGTCGAACCCGCTTCCGGGCACGGGGATGAACCGGGGCTTGCCGCCCGGCTCCGGCTCGCCGAGGAGGTTGCGCTGGAAACGGATGCCCGCGAGGCACCCGTCCTCCGCCAGCGCGCGCACCGGCGTCACCAGCGTCTCCACGGCGATCCGCTCCTCGTGCAGCTCGCGCAGCTCGTCCCCGCTCGCCGCCATCTGGGCCGTGCCCCGGCGGTAGAGGATGGACACGCGCCCCGCGTCCCCGACGAGGCGGCGCGCGGCGCGCGCGCAGTCCACGGCGGTGAACCCGCCGCCGATGACGGCCACGTCCGGCGCCAGGCCCGAAATCGCGCCCGTGTTGTAGCGCATCATGAAGTCCAGCCCCTCGATGCCGGCGCCCTCCGGCAGGCCCTCCAGCTCCAGGCGCATGGGGCGCGACGCCCCGGCGGCCAGCAGCACGGCGTCGTATTCGCCCCGGAGCGCGTCCACGCCGGCGGCGTCCAGCCGGGCGCCCAGGCGCACCGCGATCCCGCTGTCCACGATGGCCGCGATGTCGGCGTCCACCGCGTCCGGGGGCAGGCGGAACGCGGGGATGGCGCGCATCTGGCCGCCCAGACGGTCCGCGCCGTCGAAGACGGTCACCTCGTGGCCGAAGCGTTTCAGCTCGCGGGCGGCGGCGAGGCCCGCGGGGCCGCCGCCGACCACGGCGACGCGTTTGCCCGTCGGCCCGAACCACGCGGGCAGGGGCCGGGGCGGCGCGGACGCGCCGTCCGCCGCCACCCGCTTGAGGGAGCAGATGCGGACGGGGCCGCGGGTGCTGGTCCACTGGTAGCGGCAGCGGTCCTCGCAGGGCCGGGTGCACACGCGCCCCAGCACGGCGGGGAACACGTTGTCCTCCTGGTTGATGCGGTGGGCGCCGTCGGGGTCGCCCAGGGCGATGCGGCGGATGTAGTCCGGAACGCGCGTCTTGGCGGGGCAGGCCTCCTGGCAGGGGATGTCCCGCGCGACGGTTTTCAGGTCGCCCGGCGCCTCCCCGAGGCCCTCGGTCTCCGAGAGTTCGGCGGGATGCTCCGCCGCCGGGGGCTCCGGGAGGTTCAGCGCCCAGACGGCCCGGCGGTAGGGGTCGAGGCCCACCCGCCGCACATGCGCGGCGAGGCGCTCGTCCGTGCCGGCGGCGAGCCAGGTGTCGAGCACGGCCTCCATCACGCGGACGCAGTCCTCCGTCCGGAACTCGCCCAGCACCCGGCCCGGGGCGTCCTCGGTGCCGCCGAGGGTGACGCGGTAGGCCTCGGAGGAGCCGCGCATGCCGCGCAGGCGCATGCCGCGGAACCCGATGTCCGCGATGACGTACTGCGAGCAGGCGTTGGGGCAGCCGGAGAGGTTCACCAGCGCGCGGCCGCGCAGGGGCGCGTACTTTTCGGCGTGGACCACGGCTTGAAGCCGGTCAAAGAGCGCATGGGTCGCGCCGACGGCGAGGGGGCAGTAGGTCGTGCCCACGCAGGTGACGATGTCGCGCAGGCCGTGGAAGCCCTCCGTGGCGAAGCCCAGGGCGGCGATCTCCGCCCGAAGTTCCGGGAGCCGCTCCGGCCGCACGCCGTGGAGCTCCAGGTTCTGGCGGTTCGTGGCGTAGACATGCTTGTCGCCGTAGATTTCGGACAGTTCGGCGATCCGCGCGAGGGCCGCGGCCGCCATCTCGCCCTTGGGGATCATGATCCGCTGGATGGCCAGTCCGTCGTCCCCGCGGGGGTCCGGGTCGCCCATCGGGTTTTCCGGCGGCGCGGGCAGGCCCTCCTCGAAGGGCCGCGTGTCGAAACCGCTCCGGTCCACGCCCGCCGCGTCCAGCGTGGCGTTCACGACCGCGCGGCAGCGGTCGATGCCGAGGAGCTGCACCACGAACTTAAGGCGCGAGTACATGCGGAAGCGGCGGTCGCCGTGGTCGCGGAACAGGACGGCGACGGCGCGGCACACGGCCACGGCGTGCTCCGCGGGAACGAAGGTGTAGAGGGTCTGCGCGGTGAAGGGGCGCCAGCCGAGGCCGCCGCCGATGTTCACCCGGAATCCGGCCTCCAGGGCGCCGTCCGCCTTTTTCCGCGCCACGGCCACCAGGCCCGCGCAGTTGATGTGCGGCTGGCCGCACCCGGCGGCGCACCCGGAATAGGTGATCTTGAACTTGCGCGGCAGGTTGTCCAGGCTGCGGTCCGCCGAGAGCGTCCGCGAGGTCTCCTCGGCGAAGGGCAGCACGTCCAGCCGCCGGTGCGGGCAGATGGACGCCCACGGGCAGGCGGCCACGGTGCGCGTGACGTCGCCGCAGCCGTGGAAGGAGGTCATGCCCTCCGCCTGCACCGCGCGCAGCACGGCGGCCAGGTCCCGCAGCTGGAGGCGGTGGAACTGGGCGCACTGGCGCGTGGTGAACGAGATGAGGCCCGCCGCGTATTTCTCCGACAATGCGGCCAGCGCGCGCGCCCGCACCGAGGTGATCCGCCCGCCGGGGATGACCACGCGCATCATGTGGTTGCCCGGCTGCCGCGACTGGTAGATGCCGTACCACTTCGCGATGGTCAGCTCCTCGCGCGACATGGACCCCTTGCGGGCCATCTCGTCGAAGTCCAGGATGAACCCCGCGTCCTTGATGATTTCCTCGTCGCTCCGCCGGCGTTTTTCCAGTTTTCGCTGCATGGCCACCTCGCGTTAAACACCCGCGCGCGGCCCGGCCGGGTCGCGCGCCCCAATTTCCCGACATTATACCCGACCCGCGCCGGGGGGGCGCGTTGGATTTCGCCGCCCCTGTGCCGTATGGTAGGGGGCGGTTTCTTTCGGACGGTTCCGGCGGCGCGGAGGGCTTTCTGATGAGCGGACGTTTATCCCGGGCGCACACGCGGCGCGAGTTTCTGGAGCGGGCGGCCCTGGCGGGCGCGGGCATGCTGGCCGCGCGGGGCGCGCGCGCGGCGGACCCGGCCCCCCGGCCCAACATCGTCGTCATCATGGCGGACGACATGGGCTACTCGGACATCGCTCCCTACGGCGGCGAGATCGACACGCCGAACCTGGCACGCCTCGCCCGCGAGGGCGCCCGCTTCACGCAGTTCTACAACAACGCGAAGTGCGCGCCGACCCGGGCCTCGCTCCTCACGGGGCTCTACTCGCAGCAGGCGGGCTGCACGGACGCGCCGGTCGCCATGCGCAACTGCGCCACCCTGGCCGAGGTCCTGCGCGGCGCGGGCTACGCCACCTACATGGCGGGCAAGTGGCACGCCGGGGAGCTGCCCGTCGAGCGCGGCTTCGACCGGCATTTCGGCCTCGTGGACGGCTGCTGCAACTACTTCAACCCCGGCGAACAGCGCCCCGGCGAGCCGAAGCCGGCGGAGCAGAAGTACCCGCGGAAATGGGCGCGGGACGCCGAGGTGCTCCAGCCCTTCACGCCGGAGAACAGGGACTTCTACACCACCGACGCCTTCACGGACGCCGCGCTGGAGTACCTCGACGGCCACGCCGGGAAGCAGGAACCTTTCTTCCTCTATCTGCCCTACACCTCCCCGCACTACCCCCTCCAGGCCCCGCCGGAGGACATCGCGAAGTACCGGGGAAAATACCTGTGCGGGTGGGACGCCGTCCGCGCCGCGCGCTTCCAGCGCATGCGCGACATGGGGCTCCTCGACCCGCGCTGGGAGCTGTCGCCCCGCGACCCGGAAATCCCCGCGTGGGACGACGTGGAAAACCCCGAGGCCTGGAAGGCCGCGCCCTACGCCGGAAAGAAGCTGTCCCTGGAGGACGCCGTCAACCGCGACCTGTGGGACCTGAAGATGGCGGTCTACGCCGCCATGGTGGACCGCATGGACCGGAACATCGGCCGCGTGCTGGACAAGCTGGACGCGATGGGTGCGGCGGAGAACACGCTGGTCCTGTTCCTGTCGGACAACGGCGGCTGCGCGGAGCTGCGCAACGACACGCCGGACGTGCCGCCGGGAACCATGGACTCGTACCGCTCCGTGGACCCGCCCTGGGCCAACGCGCAGAACACGCCCTACCGCAAGTTCAAGCGCCACGACCACGAGGGCGGCGTCGCCACGCCGTGCATCGCCCGCTGGCCGGGCCGCACCCCCGCGGGCGGCATCATTCACCAGGTGGCCCACCTCATTGACGTCATGCCGACGGCGCTGGAGCTGTCCGGCGCGGCCTACCCCGCCGAGAACCGGGGCGAGTCCGTGCCGCCGCCCGAGGGCATGAGCCTCGCGCCTGTGCTGCGCGGCGGCGCGGAGACGCGCGCCCGTGAGCTGTTCTGGCAGTTCGGCACGAGCCGCGCCGTGCGCAGCGGCGACTGGAAGGCGGTGCGCGAGGGCGACGCCCCCTGGGAGCTGTACGACCTCGCGGCGGACCGCACGGAGACCCAGGACCTCGCCGCGGCGCACCCCGACATTGTGGAGCGGCTCTCCGCCGCGTGGGCCGCGTGGGCCGCCCGCGTCGCCGCGCCGCCGCAGCCCGCGAAGCGCCCGAACATCCTCTGGCTCTCCTGCGAGGACACGGGCCCGCACCTGGGCTGCTACGGCGACGCCGTCGCGCGCACGCCGGTGCTGGACGCCCTGGCCGCGGCGGGCTGCCGCTACACGCACTGCTACACCACCGCGCCGGTCTGCTCGCCGAACCGGTCGTCCATCATCACGGGGGTCCACGCGACGACGCTCGGCTCGCACCACATGCGCTCGGGCGGCGAGGGGAAGAAGGGCTCATCCCGGCCCGCCCTGCCGCCGGAGGTGGAGTGCTTCCCCGCGCTCCTGCGCCGCGCCGGCTACTACTGCTGCAACAACGAGAAGGAGGACTACAACTTCGCCCGCCCGGACGACGTGTGGGACGACTCCAGCAGGCAGGCCCACTGGCGCAACCGGAAGGACGCGGGCCAGCCCTTCTTCGCCGTGTTCAACTACACGGGCACCCACGAGAGCCAGGTGGCGCGGTGGAGCAAGGGGGCCGACAAGGCCGAAGCGGAGGAGACGGGGACGAAGACCGACCCGGCGGCGGTGACGCCGCCGCCGTACCACGCGGACACCCCGGTGATCCGCGAGCAGTGGGCGCACTATTACGACCTCGTGGCGGGGATGGACGCGTGGGCGGGGCGCCTTCTCGCCGAGCTGGAGGCCGACGGCCTCGCGGAGGACACCATCGTCCTCTTCTGGTCGGACCACGGCCCCGGCATGGCGCGCTGCAAGCGCCTGCTCTACGACTCGGGGCTCCATGTGCCGCTGATCCTGCGCGTGCCGGAGAAGTGGCGCGGCCTCGCCCCCGTGCCCCCGGGCAGCGTGTCCGACGGGCTGGTCAGCTCGGTGGATTTCGCGCCGACCACGCTACGGCTGGCGGGGGTGCCCCTGCCCGCGCACCTGCAGGGCCGCCCCTTCGCCGGGCCGGACCTGCCGCCGCCGCGCGAGCATGTTTACGCGGGCCGCGACCGCATGGACGAGCGCTACGACATGATGCGCGCCGTCCGCGACGGCCGGTACAAGTACATCCGCAACTACGAGCCGTGGAAGCCCCGCGACCAGTTCATGAACAGCGCGGAGCTGGGCCCGGTCAAGCAGGAGCTGAACCGCCTGAAGCGCGAGGGCGCCCTGCCCGAGGGCGCCGCCTGGATGACCGGCGACCGCAAGCCCGCCGAGGAGCTGTACGACACGGAGGCCGACCCGCACGAGCTGGCCAACCTCGCGGGGGACCCCGCCCACGCCGAGACCCTCGCGCGCCTTCGCGCCGCCCAAGACCAGTGGATGGCCGACAGCCGCGACCTGGGCCTCCTGCCCGAGGCGGAGCTGAACCGCCTGGGCAACGAGCACGGTACGCGGTATGCCGTTCACGCCGCCCTGGCGGCGGCGGACCCCACCTTCTGGGACACCCTGCGGACGGTGGCGGCGCTGGCGGGGGCGGGCGCGCCCGAGGGCGTCATGCAGCTCCTCTCCGCCGCCAAGGAAAGCCCCCATGTGTCCGTGCGGTGGTGGGCCATGATCGGGCTGGACACCCTGCCCGCCGCCCCCCGCGAAGCCCGCGCCGCCCTTCGCAAGGCCCTTGACGACCCCTCGGCGCTGGTGCGCGTGGCCGCCGCCGCGGGGGTTGTCCGCCGCATGCCGGATGACGCGGCCCCCGCGCTGGAGGTGTTGAAGGCCGCCCTTGCCGACGGCGACGAGTGGATCCGCCTTCAGGCGGCCCTCGCGCTGGACGGGCTGGGCCCGCGCGCGCGGCCCGCCCTCGGCGCGCTCCGCGCCGCGCTCAACGACGGGACCAGCAAGTACGTGGTCCGCGTGGCCAACCACGCCGTGAACGCCCTCACCGGCGAAACCAACGAGGTGAACTGACCATGACCGCCCGTTTCTCATGCCGTCTGCTCCCCGTCCTGTGCGCCGTGCTGGCCTGCGCCGCCTCCTCCGCCGGCGGGCCGTATCTCGCCACGGGCATCAAGATCGGCGAGGTCACCCCGGATTCCGCCATCGTCTGGGTGCGCCTCACGCGCGACGCCGAACGCGTCGG
>JAKPUV010000282.1 GCA_029554925.1 Candidatus Hydrogenedentota bacterium
CGCTGCCGACGCCCTCCATGAGGCTGAGGTTGAAGGGGTTGACGCCGAGGACCCAGTTGAACTGGTCGTGCACGAGTTTGCGCCAGGCGGGGTTTTCCTGATAGCGCAGGGCGCGCGCGGCGAGGGCGGCCGCCTCGAGGACCTGCGAGTTGGTGCCGACGCGCCAGCCGCCCTTGTCGGCGGGGGTGTTGAAGTAGTTGGGCTTGTCGGGGTCGCCGAAGGCGACGACGCCGAAGGGGTTCCGCGCGCGCGCGGCGAGGCTGTCGGCCTTCGCCGCTAGGGCCGCCGCCAGCACGGCGGTGTGGTCCTCGCCGAGGGCGCGGTCGTAGCGCTCCAGCGTGTCGGCCATCAGGGAGTTCACGTCGCCGAGGGGTCCGGGGGCGAGTTCCCGCGCGAGGGCGCGGGCGGTCTCCGCGTGGCGCGGGTCGCCGGTGGCGGTGAAGAGGTCGGTGGCCGTGGAGAGCTGCAGCCAGCCGCGGCGGCCGGCCTGGAGCGCGTGGTCGAGGCTGCGGGCGGCGGTCTCGGCGGGGGCCTCCGCGCCGCCGCGCCCGGTCTCCTTGGCGAGGGCGGCCATGCGCGCGAGGGCGGCGTGGTGCTCGTCCGGGGCGGCGCCCGCGTCGCTGGCGGCGGGGCGCTCGTCGCCCGTGCACGGCAGGTTGTCGGTCTCGCGTTCCGGCGGGCCCCAGTAGCCGTAGCCCGTGGTGATGGCGCCGAAGGCGGAGCCGTCGGGCGCGACCATGCGCCGCACGTGGTCGGCCCCCCAGAGCAGCTCCTCCCAGAAGCCGTCCTCGTCCGCCGGGCGCAGGGCGTCGAAGGCGGCGGCGCGCAGGCCGTAGGCCCGCGCCAGCCCGTAGACATAGGGCGCGTTGTGGTACTTGTTGTAGTCCCCCGCGTCGTGCCAGCCGCCCGCGAGGGAGGGGCACGCGCTGTCCGGGGTTGAGGCGTCGTCGAGGTGGCACGCGCCGTGGAATCCGGGGATTTCCATGCCGCAGCGCTGGTACCAGAAGAAGCGGTAGGCCGGGCGGGCGGTGGCCTGCCAGAGGCGCTCGGGGCCGATCTCGAAGGGATAGGACTCGGCGGTCACTTCGTCGAGGGTCACGCGGACGCGGTAGGTCCCCGGCGCGTCCACGGACGAGAAGTCGCCGCGCCGGTAGAAGAAGCCCCAGTCGTGGCCGTAGAAGCCCGTGATCCGCCAGCCCGGCGACGGCAGGGCCCCCCCGAACACCTCCTTGCCGTTGGTGTCCACGACGGCGAAGCGCGCCTGCTTTGCGGCGAATCCCGCCTGCACGACGAAGCCCTTGGGCGCGCCCGTGTCGTAGCCCGCCTGGTTCACCAGCACCTCCGCCTTCGCGGGGGAGATGACGGTTCCGGTCAGCTCCGCGTCGTCCCAAAGCGCCTGCGCATGCGCGCCCGCGCGCAGGCGCAGGGCGGCGTGCGTGGCCGTCGTGGGGCGCGGGGCCGCCTCCAGCGCGAGGGTGCGCCATCCGAAGGCGTCCGGGTCGCCGGGCACGAGGGGTGCCTCCGCGAGCGCGCCCGCCGCGCCGGTCCACACCAGCGCCGCCGTGGCGGTCTCCGGGCCCCGCACCCGCACGCGGACCGTCACACTGCGGACCTCCAGCCCGACGGGGACATACTCGGACAGCGCGGCGCCGCCCACGGGCAGGAGGAGGCTCTTGCCGTTCTTGCCGCCGCCGCGCGGGTCGTTCACCACGGCGAAGGCCTCCGCGCCGACGCCCTCCTGGCGCCAGCCCCGGGGACGCGCCAGCACCTCGTCCACGAGCGGGTTGGCGGGGTCGAACTGCGCCAA
>JAKPUV010000290.1 GCA_029554925.1 Candidatus Hydrogenedentota bacterium
GCCCGCGGCGGCCCCCGCCCGGGGCCTGCGGCGCAAGGCGGCGGACCAGGGCGACCTGCCCGAGGGCTACGTCTACCCCAAGAAATACACGGCGCCGCCGCTGGAGCTTTTCCGCGCGCCGGAGCATGTGGTGATCCCGAACCTGGAGCAGAAGCTGCGCCGGTCGGCGGTGGTGCTGGAGGAGACGCTGGCGGAGTTCGGCATCGAGGCGAAGGTGACGGACATCACGCGCGGCCCGACGGTGACCCGCTTCGAGCTGGAGCCGGCGCCGGGCATCAAGGTGAACAAGTTCCTCGCGCTGACGGACAACATCGCGCTGACGCTGGAGGCCAAGGGCGTGCGCGTGGAGGCGCCGATCCCCGGCAAGGCGCGCGTGGGCATCGAGGTGTCCAACCTTGAGCGCGACCCCGTGGTGCTGCGCGAGCTGCTGGAGAGCGCCGGGTTCCGCCGGGGCAAGGGCGCGCTGAACCTCGCGCTGGGCAAGGGCATCAGCGGCGACGTGTGCATCGCCGACCTGGCGCGCATGCCGCACCTGCTGGTGGCCGGCGCCACGGGCGCGGGCAAGACGGTGTGCGTGAAGGCGCTGCTGGCGAGCCTGCTGCTCCAGCACACGCCCGAGCAGCTCCAGGTCATCCTGATCGACCCCAAGATGGTCGAGCTGAGCATCTTCGACGACATCCCCCACCTGATCACCCCGGTGGTCACGGACGTGAAGAAGGCGTCGGCCGCCCTGTGCTGGCTGGTCAACGAGATGGAGGAGCGCTACCAGCTCTTCCGCGACCTCCAGTTCCGCAACATCGAGGTGTACAACGAGAGCGTCGAGAACGGCGAGGTGGAGATCGTGAACGCCGGGGACGGCCCCAGCTCGGTCAGCGTCGTGCGCAGGCTCCCCTACATCGTGTGCGTGATCGACGAGCTGGCGGACCTCATGATGCTGGCGCGGGCCGAGGTGGAGGACTCCATCGCCCGCCTCGCGCAGAAGGCCCGCGCCGTCGGCATCCACCTCATCATCGCCACGCAGCGCCCCTCGGTCGACGTGATCACGGGCGTCATCAAGGCCAACTTCCCCTCGCGCATCTCCTTCCAGGTGTCGTCCCGCGTGGACTCGCGGTGCATCCTCGACGAGATCGGCGCGGAGCGCCTCGTGGGCATGGGCGACATGCTCTACCTCCCCGCGGGGCAGGGCAAGCCCGACCGCATCCAGGGGGCCTTCGTGTCGGACGATGAAATGGACGCCCTGGTGGCCTGGCTGCGGCGGCAGGCCCCCCCGCAGTACCGCGACGAGGTGGAGAATTTCGGGAAGACGAAGGAGTACCTGGAAAAACTGGCGGACGAGGACGATCCTGAGTATGATAACGCCGTTGAGGTTGTGCTCCAGACGGGTCAGGCCTCGATTTCGATGCTGCAGCGCAGGCTCCGTCTGGGGTATAATCGGGCCGCGCGGTTGATTGACATGATGGAGATCCGGGGAATCGTCGGGCCGCACATGGGCAGCAAGGCGCGGGAGATTCTGGTGGACCCGAAACAGCCGCCAAGGGACGAAGTGGCATGAAACAACTGCGGTTTCCAGGGCACCTGCTGCGCGAAAGGCGCGAGGAGCTCGGACTGAGCCTGGACGCGGTCCGCGACCGCGTCCATGTGCCCGCGGACTGCCTGCGCCATTTCGAGGAGGGCAACCTCGCCGCGCTGCCGGTGAAGACCTACGCCCTCGGCTTCCTCCAGTCCTACTGCCGCCTCCTCGGCCTCGACCCCGAGCCCTTCACCGCGCAGTACCACGCCTGCATGCTGCAGGCCTCCCGCGGCGGGCGCCTCGCGCGCCTCGCGCCGTCCCCCGACGCGCCCCCCCGGTCCCTGCCCCGCTGGGTCTACGAGGTCCAGGTGTGGGGCGCCGTGTGCGCCGTCATCGTCCTCGGATGGTTCGCCTACACCACCGTGGCGAAGCCCCTGGTGGACTCCTGGCGCAACCGCGCCGAGGCCGGCACTGTCGAAATCACCCCGCCCGTCCACTTCGAGCAGGAGCGCTGAAGCGCCGGCCCCTTCCCCAGTCTCCCCCCTTTCAGTCATTGGTCCGACTGGTCTGACCTGTCCGACTTGTCCGACTGGGTAACAGTCCCGCTCACCCGGCGAACGCTGAATGGAAACACACCGCGCCCGAGGGCCGCGTCTCGCCCAGGGGCAGCGCAAGAAAGTACTCCGGCGGCACGCCCTCCAGCGTGAGCGCCGGGTCCGGATGGAAACCGAAGCGCCGATAGTAATTCGGATCGCCCACCAACACCGCGCCGCCCGCGCCGATGCCGCGCAGCTCACCGAGCCCCTGGTTGACCAGCGCCGAGCCGATCCCCCGCCCCTGGCACGACGGATGCGCCGCGACAGGCCCCACGCCATACCAGCCCGCGTCCCGCCCGCCCACCGTGACAGGCGAAAACGCGATATGGCCAAGGATCCGGCCGTCATCGTCCTCCGCCACCAGCGAGAGCGTCAGCGCGCCCGCGGCGCGCAGCGCCTCCACCAGCGCCGGCTCATTCGGCGGCGCGCCCGGCGCGTGCATCGGGTGGTTCAAAAACGCCGCATAAACCACCCCGCGGATGGCGTCAATGTCGCTCTCTCGCTCACGTCTCACGTGCATTCCGGAACAGGCTCCAAGCTTCGGACCATGCGGGGGCGCGCCGCCTTTGCGAACAGAAAGGGGACCGCCCCGCCGCAGGGGAGGATACCAGACCCGCGCGCGGCGTTCCATCGCCGTGTTCCACGCTTGTCCGGGCGGCGGGGGATGGTCTACCATGGCGGGACAGGCGCGGCGGGCGGGTTAACTCCGCCGCGCGGGAGTGTTTCCTCATGAGACAAAAAAACCATGGTGCGTTTCTTGCGGCGTGCCTGCTGCTGGGGGCGGGGATGTGCGGGGCGGAGAGCCTCGCCGTGAAGTCGCTGGCGAAACTGGCGGCAACGCCGGAGGCCTGCGCGGAGGCGGTGGACTTCATCGTCTGCGCGGATCCGCAGCCGGGGGGCATGCTGGGCACGCCTCAGGTTTTCCTGGACATGATCCAGGAGTGGAACGCGCTGAAGCCCGACTTTGTGGTCTGCGCGGGCGACATGATCATGGGCGGGCCGCCCGCCGAGGTGGGCCCCATGTGGGACGAGTTTCTGGGCAATGTCGCCGCCCTCGACGCGCCCTTCTTCCCCGTGGCGGGGAACCATGACACGATGAACAC
>JAKPUV010000306.1 GCA_029554925.1 Candidatus Hydrogenedentota bacterium
ACCGGCGCGCCCCTGCTCTACATGGGCGGGGCCGTCGGGGCCATGCGCCCCTTCCCGCCCGGCCCGCCGCCGCCGCCCGAACCCGCCACGCGCGACCAGGAGATGGGTTTCGAGAACGACGTCGAGAGCGCCCTGGTCCGGGACGGCAAAAAAACCGGGGAACAGCTCCTCGCCGACCAGGCCGCCCGCATGGACAACATGGGCCGCGCCCTCGCGGAGAAGTTTGCCGCGGCGGCGGCTTCCGCCGTTTTCACGGACACCGCCGACGTCGCCTCGGCGCAGGTGTTCTTCGACCCGCCGCCCGCGCAGGTGCGGCTGGTGTCCAAACACTGGCGGCTGTCCCCCTTCCTGTTTCACCTGTTGGGCATTCCGCCGCGCGGCCGCATCCAAGCCGCCCGCATCGGCGACCTCTTCCTCATCGGCATGCCCTACGACTTCGGCGGAGAGGTCAGCCGCGACTGGCAGGCTTGGGCCGCTGAGCGCGGCATGCGCCTCTGGGTGACCAGCTTTTCCGGCGCCTATCTCGGCTATCTGTCGCCGGACCGCTTCCATTGGGATATCGGTGAGCAGTATCCTTACAACCAGAACTACGAACTGGGACAGATGGGCTGGTTCGGGCCGAACCAGGAGGCCTATGTGACGGACCTCTTCCAGCGGCTCTTCGCCGGGATGACGCCCGCCCCGCCTGCGGCGGGTTGAACGGCCCGCACCCGTCCCTTGAGTGCCGCGCATGTTTCGATGGGTCAGAGTCTTCGCCGCCCTCTTCTACCTCGGTCTGCTCTTTTCCGGGGCGGCGTGGCTGGCCAACCGGTACCTGGTGTTTGACGGGCTGGTCGCCGTCGCCGTCGGCGGACGCGAAAGCCTCGCCGTGCGCCCCGCCGGGGAGGGGGACGGGTTCACCCTGTCCCCCCACCGCGGCCTGTCGCCCGACCTGCTTCCCTTCGACAACCCCGCCGCCGCCCGCCGGCTGTTTCCCTCCTCCGGCCGCTTCGACGCCGAAGGGCTGGGCTTCGCGCTGGAACTCCGCCGCGCCGGGGTGTTGGAGCGGCTTCCCGATCTGGAAGTGATCGAGGCGCGCGCGCAGGGGGCCGGGCCTGTCG
>JAKPUV010000330.1 GCA_029554925.1 Candidatus Hydrogenedentota bacterium
CCCCGCGCGGCGAGGGCGAGGCCCAGCTCGGTGGCGAGGATGCCGCTGCCGCCGGTGCCGGCCTGGCAGGTGATGCCGAGTTTCATGGGGCGGTTCCTTTGAGTCCGGGCAGGGTGTCCACCAGCAGGGGCCCCTCGCAGAAGAAGGGCTCGGCGTACCGGACGCCCATGCGCCCGCCCCAGTAGCGGGCGCGGACGGTGATGCCCTCCCAGAAGGCGGGCGACGAGATGTAGGTCTCCTCGCCGGGGTGGTCGGGGTTGTGGAACTGGGATTTGTGCTCCGCCAGGGCGGCGAGCTTGGTGTCGAAGGTGTCGGTCACGTCCACGAGGAAGTCGGGCGTGCCGGTGAAATCGGTGTAGGGGTGGAAATAGTGGAGCGACGGGGTGCGGTGGGCGGGCTGGCCCGTCTCGATGCGGGCAAGGCCCGCCAGGAAGTTCGCCTCGCGCACGAGGACATGCGTTGCCGAGTGGTCCGGGTGCCGGTCGCGGTCCATGAGCGTCACCAGCACCTTCGGCCGGAACCGCCGCACGATCTGGATCACCGCGCGCTGCTGCTCCGGCGTGTTGGCCACGCCGCCGTCGGGCAGGCCGGCGCACACGCGCGCGCAAACCCCCAGCACGCGCGCGGCATTGGCCGCCTCCGCGCGCCGCTCCTCCACGGTGCCGCGGGTGCCCGTCTCGCCCGCCGTGAGGTCGGCCAGGGCGACGCTGTGCCCGTCGCGCACGAGCTTGGCGAGCAGTCCGCCGCAGCCGATCTCGACGTCGTCGGGATGCGCGCCGACAGCCAGCACGTCCACCGGTGTGGTCTCTCCGCTCATCCGATTTCCATCTCCTGCACGCCGGGCGCGCGCGGGTCCAGCCCGCGCAGCACGGTGTCCGTGAAGCCGAAGCCCTCTGAAAACAGCCAGGTAAACGGGGACAGCGCCCGCTCCTGCGGACGGCCCCCGGGCATCGCCACGTCGCACAGCCGCCGCGCCCGCGCCGCCAGCGCGGCGACCTTTTCGCGGTCCCCGTGCAGCAGCGCGCGCTCGACGCGGTCAAAGCCCTGCCCCACCGCCTCCGCCAGTTTCGCCGCCGCGTCCGCCGCCGGGCCCTCGCCGAGCCGCGCGCGCAGCGCCTCCGCCTCCGCCAACATCGCGTCGCGGCGGCGGCGCGCCTCCGCCAGCGTCTCCGGCGGCGGCGCGTCCCGCAGCGCCCGGTCCACCACCGCGTCCGCCCCGGCGGCCAGCGCCTCCACCGGCAGGCCGAAGGCGCGCAGGTGTTTGCGCTCCTTCGCGCCGAGGATCACCGCCCGCGCCCGCGGCCACACCACGGGGAAGGGCGTGTCGAAGTGGTCGAAGACGCGGCCGAGCTGCGCCCAGTATACCGTTTCGCCGGGGCC
>JAKPUV010000350.1 GCA_029554925.1 Candidatus Hydrogenedentota bacterium
GGTCCGGGGGCAGGAACAGGAGGGCCGTCACGAAAAACTTCGGGCGGCTCTCGAAGAGGATCTTCTCATAGCGGAAGCCGTTCCCCTCCCCTTTCCCCGTGATCTGCGGGTTGAGGGGGGTGCGCTCCGGAAACCCGCCCAACTGGCGGACAAAGAACGCCTTCATCTCCTCCTGATACGCCGCCACGGCCTCCGGCGTGGTGAGTTCCGCGCGCCGCGCCGTGGCCCGGTCCAGCGCCTCGAAGGCCCGGGCGTTCAGCCAGGTCTCCATCATCTTCGACGGGTCCGCCAGTTCCGGCACGTTCTTGAGGATATCCGCCGCCCACTCCGCGGGGAACGGGTCCTCCGCCCGCGCGGACGGCGCGGCGGACAGCAGGGCGGCCAGCAGAACGGCAAGAAAGGACACGTGTCTCATGGCAACCTCCCGGATCGTCCGAACCGTTTTACCGATGCAATTCCGCATCCGCCGCCACTCTGCCGACGGTCCACCCGTCATCGCGAGCGAAGCGAAGCAATCGCGTGCCCGGCACGGCCTCGCGCGCGCGGCAATCCGAATACCCGGCACCGCGCCTTACGCCGGCAGCTCCCAGCCCTCTCGGCGGGGCCGCGACAGCAGGGCGTTGCCCTCGTCGCAGTTGGTGAAGCGCTCGTTTTCGGGATCCCACTTGAGGGTCTTGCCGACCTGGCCGACCTCGCGGGCGATGTTCACCAGGTAGCACAGGCTGGAACTGCGCTGGCCGTACTCGATGTCGGCGTTGCAGCGGCCGCGCGACTTGATGCAGTCGAGCCAGTTCTGGATGTGCGGCTCCGTCTCGTTCACCGACAGCTTCGGCGGACGGTCCGCACCGCCGATGAGCTCCGGGTTGTCGGAGGAGATGGCGTCGCGGTTGATCTCGATGCGGCCCTTCTCGCCGACGAAGACGGCGCCGAGGCCGGGGGCGAAGTCGCCGTCCATGTTGAGCAGCAGCTCGGTGCCCGAGGCCATCTTCATGCGCACCTTCGCGCGGGGGCCGACCTCGTTCGTCACCATGCCGTAATAGGGCGCGCCCGTCTCGTCGGGGGAAATGGCGCGCTTCTCAAACTTGCCGCAGGGCATGATCTGCACCGGCTCCTCCAGCAGCACCTCGACCGGGCCGGTCTCGCTGGTGCCCAGGGCGCGCTGGATCTGGTCGTAGCTGTGGGTGCCCCAGCCGGTCACGCCGTAGCAGCGGCCGCCGCCGTCATAGTCCCACCACTGCGCCCAGTTGCGGTGGAGCTGCGAGTGGTAGGGACGGAACACCGCCTGATTGGTCCAGATGTCCCACCAGCCCTCGGCGCCGCCCTCGGGGAGGGGCTCGGCGGGCTGGTCCTTCCACGGGTCGGGGCTCATGAAGTTCGGCGCGAGCACCTCCTTGACCTTCCCCAGGGCGCCGTTCTTCACCAGGTCGCTCGCCCAGTTGTTCAGGGCGATGGAGCGCTGCTGCGTGCCCACCTGCGTCACGCGCTTGTACTTGCGGGCGACATTCACCATGTGGCGGCCCTCGGCGATGGTCAGGCACATGGGCTTCTCAATGTAGGCGTCCATGCCCATGGCCATGGCGTTACAGGCGATCCAGGCCCGCGCGTGGGTCGTGGTCTCGACCATCACGCCGTCCAGCTTCTCCTTCTCGATCATCTCGCGGAAGTCCGTGTAGCCCTTCGCCTGCACGCCGTTCTTCTCCAGGTGGGCGAGGGCGGAATCCACGCGGGGACGGAAACAGTCGCACACCGCGGCGATGCGGACGCCCTTCATGCCGAGGCAGGCGTTGGCAATGTCATTGCAGCGCCCCCCGAGGCCGATGAAGGCCACGTTCACAACGTCGTTCGCGCCGGGCGACGTCGCCCCCAGGGCGTCGGCGGAAATGATCAGCGGCGCGGAGGCGGCCACGGTCTTCAGGAAGGTGCGGCGGGTGATCATGGGACAGGCTCCTTATGGTTGTGCGCGTCCACGGACGCCCCGCCACTATAGCACAACCGCCCGGGAGTCAAAAACGCGGGTACCGGACTTTTAATCCGGTGGTCGCGGGTTCGAGCCCCGCCCCGCCGGCACCCGAAAAACCCCTCTCCGGGGCGCCTCTGGGACGACCCCGTTTCCACGGTTCTCCCGCAGCCCCGGTCTGGAAGGCGGCAGCAGACCGCCGCACTCCAAGGGGCGTAGCACGGCGCAGTCCTTGGGGTGGAAAGAATGCCGACGGTTCTTCCGCGCGCGTTTCGCGCGCCTTGGAGTGCGGTAGCTTGCTGCCGCCTTTCTTCCCGCAAGCTCTGCTTGCGGGCGGCGCGCTCAGGCGAACCAGCCGGCGGTCCGTTTGCAGAATCCGACGAGCATAAGCATGACGGGCACCTCGATCAGCACGCCGACCACGGTGGCCAGGGCGGCCCCGGAGGAGAGCCCGAAGAGCATGACCGCCGTGGCGATGGCGACCTCGAAATGGTTGGACGCGCCGATCATGGCGGCCGGGGC
>JAKPUV010000358.1 GCA_029554925.1 Candidatus Hydrogenedentota bacterium
GGACAACGTGCCGGGCGTGCGCGGGATCGGCGACAAGACGGCGCAGAAGCTCATGGCGCAGTACGGCTCCCTGGAGGGGCTCTACGAACATCTGGACGACCTGAAGGGGAAGCAGCGCGAGAATCTGGAAAACGACCGCGAACAGGCCTACAAAAGCCGCGTGCTCGTGACCATCAAGACCGATGTGGCGCTCGCGGAGAGCCTCGAGGACCTTGTCCGGACCCCCTGGGACCCGGAGCGCCTCAGGGCGCGCTTCCTGGAGCTCGGGTTCGACTCGCTGGCCGGGGAGACCGGCGCCCCCGCGCCGGAGAAGGAGGAGACGCCCGCGGACTACCATCTGGTGCTCGACCGCGCAACCCTCGACCGCGCCCTGGCCGAGATGCGCGCCGCGGGCGGCTTCGCCGTGGACACGGAAACCACCTCCATTGACCCCATGCTGGCCGTACTGGTCGGCGTTTCGCTGAGCGCCGCGCCGGGCACGGGGTACTACATCCCCGTGCGCCACACGCCGGAGGCGCTGACCATCCAGCACGACCCCGACGACCTCACCTCGGTGGAGCGGCTGGACGCCCTCCCCCCGGAGACGGTCATCGCCGCGCTCAAGCCCCTGCTGGAGGACCCGGACATCCCCAAAACGGGCCACAACATCAAGTACGACATGATCGTTTTCGCCAACGAGGGCGTCGAGCTGCGCGGCGTGGGCATGGACACCATGGTCGCCTCCTACTTGACAGATCCGTCGCGCATGCGGCACAATTTGGACGAGGTCAGCCTCCATTACCTGCGTCACACGACCATCCCCATCAGCGCCCTCATCGGCAAAGGCTCCAGGCAGGTCACCTTCGACGAGGTTCCCGTGGACCGGGCGTGCGGGTACGCGTGCGAGGACGCGGACATGTCGCTGCGGCTGGAGGGCGTGTTCCGCCCCCTGCTGCGGGAGCGCGGGCTGGAGGCCCTGCACCGGGAAATTGAAATCCCCCTCATCCACGTGCTCGCCCGCATGGAAATGCGCGGCATCGCGCTGGACCCGGAGGTCTTCGCCCGGATGAGCGCCGGGCTGGCCGACCGCCTGAAATCCCTCGAGGAGAGGATTTTCGCGGCGGCGGACACACAGTTCAACATCAACTCCCCCAAGCAGCTTCAGGAGATCCTGTTCGAAAGGATCGGCCTGAAACCCGTCCGCAAGACCAAGACGGGGCTCTCCACGGACGTGGACGTGCTGGAGGAGCTCGCCGGAAAGCACCCGCTTCCCGGACTCATACTTGAATACCGTTCCCTGGAAAAGCTGCGGGGCACCTACGTGGACGCCCTGCCGAAGCTGGTCCACCCGCGCACGGGCCGCATCCACACGTCGTTCAACCAGGCCGTGGCGGCCACGGGCCGGCTGTCGAGCAGCAACCCGAACCTGCAGAACATCCCCGTGCGCACGGAGGACGGCCGCCAGATCCGGGGGGGCTTCATCGCCGGCGGCGAAAACCTGCGGCTGGTCTCGGCGGACTACTCCCAGATCGAGCTGCGCGTGCTGGCCCACCTGTCGGGCGACCCGGCGATGATCGCGGCCTTCCGCGCCGACGCGGACATCCACCGCGACACGGCGGCCCGGGTCTTCGGCGTGATGCCCGAGCTGGTCTCCCCCGAGATGCGCCGGCAGGCGAAGGCGGTGAACTTCGGCGTGGTCTACGGCATCAGCGACTTCGGCCTGTCGCGGAACCTGGGCATCCCCCGGCACGAGGCGGCGCGGTTCATCGCCGACTACTTCGCGCAGTACCCGCGGGTCCGCGAGTGGCTGGACGAGGTGGTGGTGCGGGCGCGGGAGGAGGGGTATGTGACGACGCTCTTCGGGCGCCGGCGCTACCTGCCGGAACTGGGCAGCCGCGACGCGAACGTCCGCAAGGGGGCCGAGCGCGCGGCGATCAACACGCCGGTGCAAGGCACTGCGGCGGACATCATCAAGAAGGCCATGGTGGACCTGGACCCGCTGCTGGAGAGGGCGGGGGCGCGGATGCTCCTGCAGGTGCACGACGAGCTGGTGGTGGAGACGGAGGCCGGGCGCGAGGAGGAGACGGCGGCGCTCATGCGCGGAGTGATGGAGAACGTGCTGGAGATGTCCGCGCCCCTCCGGGTGGACACGGGCTCCGGGCGGAACTGGTCGGAAATACATTGAAAAAAGAATTGACACGGGCGGTCGGTTTTGTGCATTATGCGCAGGCGGCGCGCGCAACGGCCCATGACGGCGGACGCGCGCGGCCCCTCCCCCCAATCAACACCCCAGGCGTTCCGCGCGTCTAGTCGCGGCTTTTTCCGCAGCGGCAGGCCCGCGGGGACGCGTCCCGAGAAACGAACAACGGAAAGGAAGGTTCATGGCGGACAACGGAAACGACAAGCACCAGGGATACTCCCAGGGCGGGCAGAAGAAACGGAACTTCCCCCCGCGCCAGCAGGGGCGCCCCAACAAGCGCCGCCCGCAGGGCCAGGGCCAGGGGGGGCCGCGGAAGCCGCCGGTGCTTGATGTGGCCAACGAGCCAATGCCGGAAATCTCGCCCGACGGGCCGGAGGTCTCCATCACGGCCATGAAGGCCATGTCCATGGCCGAGCTCGTCATGCTGGCGGAGTCCCTGGAGCTGACGGAGTACGGCGGGCTGAAGAAGGCCGACCTGATCTTCATGATCCTCCAGGCCAGCATCGAGAAGGCGGGCTCCGCCTTCGGCGAGGGCGCCCTGGAGATCCTGCCCGACGGCTTCGGCTTCCTGCGCTCGCCCGACTACTCCTACATCCCCGGTCCGGACGACATCTACGTCTCCCCCTCGCAGATCCGCAAGTTCGGCCTGCGCACCGGCGACACCATCCGCGGCCACGTCCGCCCGCCCAAGGAGGGCGAGCGCTACTTCGCCCTGCTCAAGGTGGAGTCGGTGAACGATGAGAGCCCCGAGGAGGCCTACCGCCGCATCAACTTCGACAACCTCACGCCGCTCCACCCGAACGAGCGGATCCGCCTCGAGACCACGCAGGAGGAGACGGCCATGCGCATCATGGACCTCATCTCCCCCATCGGCAAGGGGCAGCGCGGCCTCATCGTGGCCGCCCCGTTCACCGGCAAGACGGTCCTCCTCCAGAAGATCGCCAACAGCATCGCCGTGAACCACCCCGAGATGACCGTGATCGTCCTGCTCATCGACGAGCGCCCCGAGGAGGTCACGGACATGCAGCGCAGCGTGAAGGGCGAGGTCATCGCCTCCACGTTCGACGAGCCGCCGGAGCGGCACGTCCAGGTCGCCGAGATGGTGCTGAACAAGGCCAAGCGCCTCGTGGAGCACAAGAAGGACGTCGTGATCCTGCTGGACTCCATCACGCGCCTCGCCCGCGCCTACAACGTCATCGTGCCGCCGAGCGGCAAGGTGCTCTCGGGCGGCGTGGACTCCAACGCCCTCCAGCGGCCCAAGCGCTTCTTCGGCGCCGCCCGCAACATTGAGGAGGGCGGCAGCCTGACCATCCTCGCCACGGCCCTCATCGAGACCGGCAGCCGCATGGACGATGTCATCTTCGAGGAGTTCAAGGGCACGGGCAACATGGAGCTGCACCTGGACCGCCGCCTCATGGAGAAGCGCATCTTCCCGGCCATCGACGTGATCAAGTCGCGCACGCGCAAGGAGGAGCTGCTCCTGAGCCAGGAGGAGCTGGAGCGCATCTGGCTGCTCCTGCGGGTGCTCGGCCCCCTCGAGCCCGCCGAGGCCGCGGAGCTGCTCATCGGCAAGCTCAAGAAGACCAAGAGCAACGAGGACTTCCTGTCCATGATGCAGAAGATGTGACCGTCCCCCCCGGACGCCCCGAAACACCGCGGGCGCGCGTCCCTTTCGGGGGACGCGCGCCCGTTTCCTTTTCCTTGCCTCAGTACGACTGCGCCGCGATCACCCGGTTCCGGCAGGGCGCCCCCGTGATCATGCAGGGCCCCTCCTCCTCCGGCGCGTCGAAGGGGATGCACCGCACCGTGGAGCGGGTCTCGTCCTGCAGCCGCTTCTCGACCTCCGGGTTGGTCACGTCGAGGAACACCCGGTAGAACCCGCCGCCGCCCACGCGCTCCTTGTACTCGTCGTAGCTGTCCACCGTGTGCGTCCCCTCCTCCAGCCGCCGCTTCGCGCGCTCGAACAGGCTCGACTGGATGTCCTCCAGCAGCCGCTCCAGGTTCTCACGCAGGCCGTCCATGGACATCGGGGTCTTCTCCCCCGTGTCCCGCCGCACCACGACCACCGTGTTGTTCGCCACGTCGCGCGGGCCCACCTCCACCCGCACGGGCACGCCCTTCAGCTCCCACTCGGCGAACTTGAAGCCCGGCTTGTGCTGGTCGCGGTCGTCAATCTTGTAGAACAGCGGGTCCCAGTCGCGGGTCAGTTCGCGGATCCAGCCCAGCACGAGGTCCATCTCCTCGTCGCTACGCCAGATGGGCACGAACACCACCGGCACCGGCGCGAGGCGCGGCGGGATCACCAGCCCGCTGTCGTCGCTGTGCGTCATGATGAGCGCGCCGATCAGCCGCGTGGACACGCCCCAGCTGCTGGCGTGCACGTACTTCAGCTCCTTGTCCTTGTCCTGGAACTTCACGTCGAAGGCCTTGGCGAAGTTCTGGCCGAGGTGGTGCGACGTGCCCGCCTGAAGCGCCTTGCCGTCCTGCATCATCGCCTCGATGCAGTAGGTGTGGTCGGCCCCAGCAAACTTCTCGGACTCGGTCTTGCGCCCCACCACCACCGGCATGGCCATGTACTCCTCGGCGAAGCGCCGGTACACGTTCACCATCTTCATCGTCTCCTCCTCCGCCTCCTCGTGGGTCGCGTGGGCCGTGTGCCCCTCCTGCCAAAGGAACTCCGTCGTCCGCAGGAACAGCCGCGTCCGCATCTCCCACCGGCACACGTTCGCCCACTGGTTGATCAGGATGGGCAGGTCGCGGTAGGAGTTGATCCAGTTCTTGTAGGTGGACCAGATGATGGTCTCGGAGGTCGGACGGATCGCCAGGTTCTCCTCCAGCTTCTTCCCGCCGCCGTGGGTGACCATGGCGCACTCGGGCGCGAAGCCCTCCACATGCTCCGCCTCCTTCTTCAGGAAACTCTCCGGGATGAACATGGGAAAGTAGGCGTTGACGTGCCCCGTCTCCTTGAACATCCGGTCCAGCCGCTGCTGGATCCGCTCCCAGATCCCGTAGCCCGTCGGGCGGATGACCATGCACCCCTTCACGGGGGAATAGTCCGCCATTTCCGCCTTCAGCACAATGTCAATGTACCACTGGGAGTAGTCTTCTGAACGCTTGGTGATGCCTTTGGTCATGGGAGGGGATTTCCTTCAAAGAAGCGGGTTGGGGGCCGAAAATCAACGCCGGAATGGTAGCACACGGCGGCCGGTGGCCGCCACCCCGCCCCCTCCTAACAGTTCATGCCGGAACAGGTTGCGGCCCGCGCGGCCCCGAATGGCCGGGTTTGCGGAATATGCGGGCGAACGCCGGGGTTTACAGGGAAAGAAGAGCTGTTTCTGCGTGCGTCCGGAGTTCGGCGCAACGCCAACCAAGGAGGGAAGAGAGATGGCCGCCACCCACCCTGTGATGAAAGTCCTGAAGGAAGCCTTTGACTTCGTCGTGTCAAAGAACGGCTGCTGGAACCATGACGAGTGGGAAGCCTTCTGCAGGGACGCCCACGACAGCGGCGTCCAGCTCTTCCCGGAAAATGAGGCCGCCCTCGGCGCCATCCTCGAAAACGTGCGGCAGTTGTATCTCGCCACCCCCGCCGCCCCGGCCCCCAAGAAATGCGCCGCCCCCAAGAAGGCCGCGCCCCGCAAGAAGAAGGCGGAGTAGCCGGGTCCTTGACCGATCCCCTGGCCGATGGACAGGCGAAGCGTTCGCGGGAACGAGATGGCCGCGCTTCGCTGCTAATGAAGTAACGTATTCTTCCGCGCCCCAAGCTACCGGTTGTTCTCTGCCAACCGTGGAAACGGCCAAGAGCGAAAGTCCTGGGCATCCCGGAGGGATGCAGGACATTAGCCGGTGGTTGAGCGCAGCGATACCACCGGACAGCAGGCCCCCCCATTTTTCCAAGAACCCCGGCAGGGGTTCAGGACACGTCGGTTCCCGTTGGCCCCGGTGTCCCGCACCCCTGCCGGGGTGCCAAGAAGACGGGGAGGACCCGCTTCCCGGTGGTGTCGCTGCTCTCAACCACCGGCTAATGGCCCTCACCCCTCCGGGGTGAAGAGGGAAGGACACCCGTAATCCATAGTTTCATGGACAGAATTCCCGCCCACGGCGGTCAGGGGCTCGCCATGACGCGTTTTCCCCGTCATTGCGAATCGGCCGCCCCCGCCGATGGGGCAATCTCTTGTCGGAAAGCCTCCAGTCCGGCGCGTCCCGCAAGCAGAACCTTCTCGCCGCGCACCTCCGCATTTCTTGCTCCCCTTCCCTTCGGGTCTCTATGATTTAGGGGCATTCCCCGGCTGAACCCCTCATCCGGGAAACCCGACTTCATGGAGCTTGACTACATGCGACGCACACTTCTCCCCTTCCTCGCCGCACTTGCGCTCATGGTTGCCCTGCCGACCCCGCTCTTCGCGGAGGAGTCCCCTGCAGAACCCTGGTACAACCGTCTGCTGGTCGGCATGGAGGTCGGCCCCACGGGGGCGCAGTTCGGCTCGGACCCCTCGGACGTGAAGTATGCCGAGAAGTTTTCGGGCACGGACATCGTGGCGGCGCAGCTCGCCACGGGGTCGCAGTACATCGTCATCTGGGGGAAGGACGGCGAGTACGCCTACTACGACTCCAAGGTGGCCCCGAAATGTCCGGGCCTCGGCGACCGGGACGTGATTCGGGAGACCGTGGAGGCGGCGAAGCCGCACAACCTTCCGGTCATCGTGTACTGCGTGGTGCAGGCCGGGGGCTATCCGCTCCGCCAACATCCCGAGTTCAAGATGCGGGACGTCGAGGGCAAGCCGATTGAGCGGGTGTGCCTGAACTCCGGGTTCATGGGCCACCTGAAGGATCTGGTGGACGAGATGCTGGCCTACGGCATCCAGGGATTCCACATTGACATGCTGGACCAGGGCTTCGGCCCGCCCTACGGCTGCTGGTGCGACAATTGCCGCGCGCGGTTCGAGAAGGACTACGGGAAGCCCATGCCGACGTCCGTTTCCTGGGACGAGGCGTGGGACCGCATGCTGGAGTTCCGCTACAACTCCTGCGAGCGCTTCGAGCGCGAGATTCTCGCCCACATCAAGGAGCGGCAGCCGGACTGCTCCGTGGACTTCAACTACCACGGCAACCCGCCCTTCTCCTTCGAGATCGGCCAGCGGCCCGTGCAGCACGCCCACATCGGCGACTTTGTCACGGGCGAGTGCGGCGCGTGGGGCTTCGGCGCCCTCAGCCCGAGTTTTGAGGCGCTCTTCGTGCGCGGCACCGACCCCGCCGCGCCGTTCCAGGTGGTGATGCAGCGCGGGGTGCGGATGTACCACGACCAGACCACGCGCCCGCTGGAGGACATGCGCTGGGAGATGTTCAGCCTGCTCATGCACGGCGCGCAGGTGACCATCGTGGACAAGACCCCCTTCGACGGGAGCCTGGACCGCGTGGCCTATGAGCGCTACGGCGCCCTCTTCCGCGAGGCCCTCGCCAAGCAGGAGCATTTCGGCCGGCAGCACCGGCCCCTGGCGGATGTCGGCCTCTTCTTCTCCCACCGCACGCGCGACTGGTACGCCCGCGAGACCCCGCGCAAGTACTTCGACCCCGTCTACGGCGCCCATGAGACCGTTGTGCTGGGGCACCTCCCGGCGGAGTTTGTCTTCGACGAGCGCCTCACCCTGGAACGCCTGCGCCGCCACCGCGTGGTCTACGCGCCGGGCGCGGCCATTTTGGAGCCCGAGACGGTCGCCCTGCTGGAGGACTACGTGCGCGGAGGCGGCAGGCTCCTCGTCACCGGCGACACGGGCACCCACGACCGCATGGGCGCGCCCCAGGCGGAGAGCGCCCTGGCGAACCTCATCGGCGCGAAATTGGTCCGGAGGCTCGACACGGACGACAACCATGTGTCCTTCCCCGCAGACGGCGGCGACCTGGACGCCCTGGCCGCGGGCATCCCCCGCGACTGGCCCTTCCTCGCGCGCGGCGCGGCGGGGATCTACGAGCCCACCACGGCGCGGCCCTTCGGCACCCTGCACCGTCCCTTCCGTTCGGTCCTCCAGCAGCAGGGCAAGGAGGGCCTCTGGCTGCCCCAGAGCCCCGTGGAGGCCGTGGGCCCGGCGGTGCTTGTGAACGACTTTGGGAAGGGGCGCGTGGTCTGCATCGCCGCCGCGCCCGACACCGCCATCGGCGGCGAGTTCGGCATGCCCGAGGACCGCATGCTTATTGAGAACGCCCTGCGCCTCCTCGACCCCGACCCGCCCGTGCGCGTGGACGCGCCGCGCTTCGTCGAGAGCGCCGTCACCGCCGGCCCCGAGCCCGACACCCTCCGGGTGCACCTCGTGGCCCATGTGACCCCGCCCCAGAACACCCACAAGGACCGCCCCCTGACCATCCCCGCCTTCATCGAGGACAAGCCCATCTACCGGGTCAGCGTGAAGGTCGCGGGCGGCGTGAAAGAGATCGAGGCCATCACCCCCACCACCACCGTCACCCCCGCCCCCGAAGGCTTCACCGCCCAGGTCGAGGACATCCACGAGGTCTTCGTCATCCGGACGAAATGAGCGGAGGCTCACTGCCCATTTGCCGTATCCTCCTTGGCCTCAGACGCCGCCTTCGGGACGGTTGACGGCAGCGGACTTCCAAGAAGGGCTTCCAGTTCCGCGCGGCGGCGGACGGCCTCTTCCGGGGTCATGCTGTCCAGGTCCTGAATGTAGGCTTTGGACTTCTCCCGGTACGCGTTGACCTCTTCCCGGCGAATCTCCGCCTCCGCCTGACGTTTCTCCTCACTCTGCTTCATCCCTTCCAAGTGCTTCACCGCGCGTTCCCGGTCTTCCGGGGCGCTCTCCGGGGCTTCCGCCAGGGTGTGCAACGCCTCCAACGCGAGACCGCGCTGCCGCTCCGCCTCCGCGCGGGCGCCCGGAAGGAACAGGGAGAAGACGCCCTTCAGGATGTGGGCATAGTCGAAACGCCCATAAATGACCTCCCAGGCCGTGGCGGGGTGGTGGTTGAACAAGTCCTCGCTCGTCTCCACGATGGCCGCAAGATCCCTTTCCTCCCCCTCGCATATGAACGTGATGGCCACCTGCTGCATGGTTCTGCGCCAGATGATGGCGTGGGGATCATCGGGATGGTCCCGGAGCCAGGCCCGTCCGAATTCGAGCGCCTCCCGGTTGTGGCAGGGTCCGACGAGGTGCTCGTACTTCCGGGCGGCGGCCCAGCCCCTCAGCGGCGCGGGGGTGGACGGATCGGCCAGCAACGCCTCCACCGCCGCCTGCGCCTCGGCGGGGGTCTGCTCATCCAGCCGCCGCGCCGCCCGCACCAGCCGGTCCTGCTCGACCGAGGTCTCCTCGTACTTCAGCTTGGGGAGGGGGATGTCCATCCCCACCGCGCCCGCCCCCGCGCAGAAGACGACAAGACACGCCGCTGGGAATGCCCAAAGCATCGTTTTCTTCATGGCCTGTTTCCTCCCTGCGCCGGACACAAAGTGCCCGACGGGCTCGTCAGCTCACATGGTGTCCCGACTGCGGATTTCGTCTATGGCGTTCTTGATGATCAGGCCGATGCCGTCCTCAAACCGGTATTCCGAGCGCGGTTTCGTGACGGGGGACGTGTCGGGATACTCCTTCTGCAGTTCCATCAGGAACGGCAGGCCCTTGTCCCTTAGGTTCTGCAGCTCATGAACGGCGCGGGTCCGGAGCATGGTCAGGCTCTGATCGGTCTCCGTCCCGGTGACCAGCGAACGCATGGGGGCGTCCCCCCAAAACTCGCGGCGGACGCATTCCCGCAACAGCCGGGCGGACGCCTCCCCGTAACACTTCCCCAGCATCGTCATGGTGTCCAGCAATGCCCTCCCCTGCGCGTCGCTCATCTTTTCCCCCCGCGCCGCCGTCAATGCCCGCCGCGCGGGCTCCACCATCCCACCCTTCTCATACTCCTCGTTGTAGGCCACGGCCCCGGCCACCAGCACCGCCGCCCGGTACATGTCCCAGTTCACCGGCTTTTCGTCCAGCGCAGCCAAAGCCGATGCCCGCAGGCATGCCCAGTCGGTCCCCCCCTCCCCGAGCCGGGAGTCACAGTACTCGCGCCACTGGCGCTTTTCCGCATCCGTGGGAACATGTCCGGGAGTGCTCAGGGGTCTCAGGCATTCGACAAGCCTGTCGTATTCGCGGATCAGACAATCGCGCTTTATCGCCGAGGTGTCCACCTCCCAGGAAAGGGGGGCCGTCGCGGGAGAACTGGCCCCGTCGGGGGCTTGAAGGGCGCAAAGGAAAGAGACAGCGAAAAGACAACGGACACCGCGCATGATGTTTCCCTCCAATAGACAGCGCTTTGTCGTCTCCTCCCCGAGAATAGTCCCGCGGGCGGCCGCAAGGCAAGTCCATTCCCCGCCCCCGCGCGGAACACCGCTACAGTTCGGACAGCAGCACGGTGAACGCGCGCGTCATGGGGAAGTCGCCCGGGAACCGCAGGAACTCCACGTGGCCATCGAGGTACAGCACGTTGGAGCCGCCGGGGATGTGGCTGAACTCGGCCACCGTGGTGCTGGCAATGTCCCACGCCAGCGGCAGTTCGCTTTGGGCCATGGTGGCGGCGCCGGGGTTGTTGATGTCGGTGATGAAGAACCGCTCGATGCCCTCGCGGTAGCGGCGCAGCGTCACGGGCCCGTTGATTGGGTCCTGGTACGCAATGTCCTGGTCGTAGTAATTGACCGTCAGGGAGACCGGGAAATCGGGGCTTCCGGGGGCGGCCTGGGTCGTGATCACGGCCGTCACCTGGTTCACGAATTCCGGGCTGATCTGCGTGCCGACCGCGGAGGCCAGGTCCGTGATGGCCGGGCTGTTCGCGTCCTGCCCGGGCAGGAGGTAGTCCTGGCCCGGCTTTCCGCTCAGGGCCCACCCGAGGTACATGTACGACTCCGCCGTGATCGCGCACGGGTCCACGTTGGACTCGTAGCCCGGACGCTGGTCATACCAGAGGCCGCCCTCGCGCGCGGCGTCCGGGCCGTCCGGGTCCGAGGGGCACACCAGCATGTTCAGGTCCGTCAGGTATTCCGGGTAAACGGACCTCCCGTCCATCACGAACTGGATGCGGTACCCGAGGGAGGGGGAATAGTACGGGTTGGTGTCGTGGCAGGGGGCCAGATAGGAATGGACATCCACCCCGCCGGTTCTGGTGATCCTGTAGGATTGATAGCCGGAGATGGCCGGAAACCTCCCCCCCTGCGACTCGTTCGCGTACATCTTGCAGACGAGCCCGAACTGTTTCAGGTTGCCCTGGCAGCTTGCGCGGCGGGCCGCCTCGCGCGCGCGGGCCAGCGCCGGCAGGAGGATCGCCGCCAGAATCCCGATAATGGCGATCACGACCAGCAGCTCAATCAGCGTGAAGCCGCGCTT
>JAKPUV010000378.1 GCA_029554925.1 Candidatus Hydrogenedentota bacterium
CGGACCGCGCAAACGGCCAGATGGGATATCCATGCCTGGAGATGGTCGAAACCACGCAATTCGTCGCAGCGGTAACGAACAATGCCCTCCGGGCGTAGATCGCCGCTGTCCACCGTGAGCAGCCATGTCTTCCCAAGGATATCCAGGGGCAGATCATGCCTCCGGGGGGGCAGTAGGGGCGAAGCGGTCGCCGCCAGGAGGCGGTCGGCAAGCCGGGTGAGCGCCGGCCAGATCCGGGAGAGCCCCGCCGCCGCCGCGGCGCCGCCGGGGCAGGCGGGACGGGCCCGGATGATCGCCAGGGCCTCGTCGAATTCCAGAACCCGCCGCCGGGACTCGCAGACCGCCACAACGAAGTCCGCCAGGTCCCGCTCTTCCGTGAAGCCCATGGTCAGGGGTTCTTCGTCGCGGGGGATGTCCTCGGGGCGGAACAGATGGATTTGCAGCCGCCGCTGAAGGAAGAAACGGCTGGGGTTGCGGAGAAACGATTCGAGGTCGGTGGTCGTCAGGGCCGGAGTATCCGGGTCCGGATCCTCCGGGTTTGCGGGCATCCCGGTGAAGAACGGCGGCGCCGGTTCCCGGGGATCGCCGTCCTCTTCATCGCCCGGGTAATCATTCTTTTCGGCCGTGGTTGTCATGGAAACAGAAGCGCCGGGGGCGCCGATCGCCACGGCGTAAGAGGCGGCGTGGCTGTAGAGACGGGGATCGGAAGCGTCGAAGTAACGCCGGGAGAATGGTTGCGGGGGATGGACGACGGTGAGCCGCCGGCGGGCGGCGCCGAACGCGGCGGCGGAGCCGGCCGGAGAGATGGCCCGGGCCAGATAATCCCGAAGCTGGGCTACCAGCAGCGACGGGGGCAGCTCGCCATTGTCGCGCCGGTCCCGCCCCGGATAGGAGATGTGCAGGATGTCCCGGGCGGCGAGGATGGTAGCGAGGAAAACGCCGCGATCCTCCCGGCGGCGCTGCCGATCTCCCCGCCGGGGCCGACTCCTGGGAATCAGGTCGAACTCCCGGGGGCGTTCCCGGACCGGGAAGGCGTCGTCGCCCATCCCGACGAGGCAGATCACCCGATAGTCGAGGCCGCCCAGGGCGGCGAGGGAGGCGAAGGTAATCGTTCCCCCGGGGGCCGCGCCGCGGCGCGCCGTATCGGCGTCCGCCAGGGCGGCCCGGACGATCCGTGGCGATAGCCTGTGCGTCAAACCCGCCGCCCGCCAGTTTTCCGCCAGGACGGCGATGGCCCCCACGACCCGGTCGTACTCTCCCTGATCGTGGATGGCGGGACAGGTGAAATCCTTGAGGATGCCGTTGAGGATCTCCTGCCATTCCCCGGCGGTTGGTAGCGGTGTGAGCCGCCCTTTCCAGTGGGCAAGCCGTTGCACAAACGCCCGGAATCCGCCCAGCGTTTCCGCCCGGGATCCCTCTACGCCGTCAGCGGGAAGAATCCCGGCGAGGGGCTCCTCCAGCTCCGGCAGCGCCAAGCCCATAAACAGCATGTCCAGGCCTCGGCGGAAGGTGTGGCGTTCCTCTTCCGGCAGGCCCATCTCCCGGCGGTGAGCGCCGTCCAGCCCCCAGTGGATGCCGGCCTGGCTCAGCCACCGCCTGATCCGCCGCAGCCCCTCCCGGTCCAGGGCGAAACGGCGGCCGACCGGTTCATGGCGGAGCAGTTCAAATGCCCGCCCGGCGGGCAGCCGCGACGGCAGCAGATCGAGGGCCTCGATCAGGACCCGGAGATAGGTGTTGGTGCGGGAGGGGGCGCGGCCGACAACGGCGTAGGGGAGGAAATGCCCGGGTGGGGCCGCTCCGAACACCGCTTCCACGGCCGGCGCCAGGGCGTCGATGTCCGGCGTCAGGACCGCCACGTCGTCGCACCGCAGGGTGCGATCCGTTCCGAACAGCGCCAGGAGGCGATCCTGGAGGACCTCCAGCTCCCGGACCGGGCCGTGACAGCAATGGATCTCGATGGTGTGGTCTTCGTCGTCGGGGGACAAACCGCCCGGCTCCAGATCCTTCATGTCGAGCAGGGAGCGCTGGAGATGAGCGAGAAGCGTGTCGCCCGCGGGAACGGAGAATTCCGCCGTTTCCGACGCCTGGGAGGTCATGGCCTCTTCATAGATTAGGTCGATGGCGGCCTGGGTGGCCCGTCCCCAATCAGCGAGCAGCTCATGACCGACCTCCGCGTGGGCGTCTTGCCGTCTTGTGGCCAGATAGGCCAGGCGGCGCGACGGCA
>JAKPUV010000389.1 GCA_029554925.1 Candidatus Hydrogenedentota bacterium
TAATGGATGCCCCAGGGGCCCATGGTCATGCCGGGACGGCGGTCCGCCCACGGCTGAAGGGCGTAGCGGTGGAACACGAAGCGGTTGATTCCCTCGCAGAACGCGCGGTCGCCGAGGGGCTTGATGGACCCGGGGTGCTCCAGCCATTTCTCGTGGTCGCCGGCGGTGAAGGCCTCCGCGCCGACGACGCGCATGCCGCGCGTGTGGGCCGCCGACGCCATGGCCTTGCAGGTGGTCAGGGCGCTGCCGCCGATCCAGAACTCGCCCATGGGCTCGTCGCAGCGGCCGGCGTAGGGCTGGTCGTCGCAGGGCCCGCCGTAGGCCTCGATGGTCAGGCGGAGGCCGTGCTCCGCTGCAAGCTCCCTCAGGCGGCCGGCGTAGTTCTCCTCCACGAGGTCCGCCACCGTGCGGCGCAGGTCCCACAGGAAGCGCTCCGACAGCTCCAGGCTGCCCACCACCCGCCCGGTCATGACGGGCAGCCAGGGGAACAGGTCATACCCGCGCCGCTTCTGGAACTCCTCCCGCATGCGCGGCGTCCAGTTCTGCGCGCCGTTCTCCCAGCTGTCAATGTGCGTGGAGGCAAGTGCCTTTCCAGCCAGGGGCCCGGCGTCCGCGACCAGCGGCCCCATCATCCCGGCCCACTGCGCCTCAATGCCCTCGCGGCTGAGTTTGTCGCATTCCAGGCCGCGGCCGCTCGCGGGAGACGGCATGTTCTCCACGCCCGTGCAGGTGTGGCCCATGCGGAGCACGGTCCAGTTTCCGGCAGGCGCGTCCCAGACAAGACGCCCCGAGTCATTCATGTTTGCCGACAGGTCCAGGATGGTCTCCGGCGGCACGCGCATATCCTCCGGCGCGTCCCCGCCCACCACGCCGGGCATGACAAACCCCGTCTGGAGGCACGACTTCACGGCGATGTTGTCGATCCGGTATCCCCCGACGGCGGGAACGGCAAACACCGCGATGTCGCGGTAATGTCCGGCGATGGTCTCCGGCTGGGGCAGGAGCTGGCTGACCGGAGCGGGCCCCGCAACGGCGGCCTCCGTCCAGACGACCTTCTGCATAGCTTGGGCCGGACGGATCCACGGACCGCCGCTGCCATTCCAGCCCGCGTCGTTGTTCATGTTGACCAGCAATCCGAGACGGTCGGCCTCCCGCAACACATGCCCGAAGAGCGCGCGCCACTCATCCCCCATGAACGGCACCGGCCCCACGGGAACCCCCTGGTCCACCTCCATGATGAGCACGCCGCCGATGCCGGTGCGCGCCATGGCCTCCAAGTCCGCGGTGATCCCCTCCCGGGTGATGTTCCCGTTCAGCCAGAACCAGTACACCCAGGGCTTCGCGATGTCCGGGGGGTGCTGAACCCCGCCGCGAGGGGGGCCTGTCCCGCGAAGGAGCAGACCTGAAACGCCAGAACGGCGGCCACGGCAACCATGCGGAGAATTCTCATGCGACGCGCTCCCGCCGGTTTCCCGGCACCGATGCCCGGTTTCGGGGCGGCATGCCGCCGCACCCCGCCCCATTCTATGCGGTGCCCCCCTCCCCTGCAAGCAAAGACCACCCCTGCCGCGCTTGCACGACCGCCGCCACCCTGATAGGATTTGGGCCGGAGTGACCATTCATGTTTGACCCTGTGCTGAAAAACCCCTGGGTGCGTTTTCTTGCGGCGTCGGCGTGCCTGGCGGCGGCGGGGCTGCTGGTGCTGGCGCTGGTGCCGGTGCTGACGCCGGTGCTGCTGGCGTTCCTGGTGGCCTACGCGCTGCATCCGGTGGTGGTGGCGTGTGAGCGGCGGCGGGTGCCGCGGATGGCGACGATCCTGCTCCTGCTGGGGGCGGGGGTGTCCGGGGCGCTGCTGCTGCCGGTGGTGGTGCTGCCGGAGGTTATCAGCGAGGCGGACCGCCTGGTGCGGGCGGCGGGGAGCGCCTCCACGGGCGAGTGGGCGGACAAGGCGCTGGATGCGCTTCCCCTGCGGGAGATCGTGCAATACCTGGGCTGGGCGCCCGCGGACCCGGCGGCGGACTTCGACGAGCGCGCGATTCTGGCGGAGCGTCTGGGGGGGTACATCAAGGACAACGCGCTGCAGTTTGTGCGGGGCTAC
>JAKPUV010000397.1 GCA_029554925.1 Candidatus Hydrogenedentota bacterium
CCGCGCGCCCGCGGTCCGTGCCGCCGGAACGCGGCCTCAGGCGTCCTGCTCGAGGCCGGGCACCGGGTCAATGACGTTCGCCTTGACCAGGGCGCGGTAGGTTTCGTAATTCACCTCGTCGCCGCTGTTGACGACCTTGGCCGAGTTGTCCACAATGACCACGATCTGGCGGACATCGCGCCCCCGGCGGTTGATGAAGGTGCCCTTCTTCATCATCTCGAAGGTGACGGTGAGCACGGCGCCGCCGTCCTTCGCGAAGGCGGCGGACGAGGCGTCCAGATCATGCACGCGGAACTTCGGTTCCGATGAGATCCGGTCACGCACGCTCGGCGGCGGCGTTTTCTTGGCCCTTCTGAACAGCACTGTTTCAAATCCTTCCACCCGCCCCGCGCGGGCGGTCCGCGGGGCTTATTATATACCAGAAGCGGCCTCCGGATGCGGTATAATCCCGCGGCCGGCCAAGGAGCACGCCATGCAGTTCACCCCGTCCCGGAAGACGACCACCGAGTATTTCGACATCCAGCGGCGCGTCGTGGCGAACAAGACGCGCGAGGGCTGGCTGGAGGCGCCCCACGTCTCGCTCCTGCTGGAGCTGGAGGTGGACGCCGTGCTGGACTGGGTGCGCGCGGCGAAGACGGACCCGGCCTTCGGGGGCGTCCGGGTCACCATGAACGCCGTCCTGCTCAAGCTGGTGGCGGACGCGCTGCGCGCCGCGCCCGAGATGAACGCCCACGTCAGCTACGGCCCCCAGTCCGCCGTGGGAAAGGTCACCTGCTTCGAGGAGGTGAACATCGCCATCCCCTTCCGGTCCACCGACAGCCGCATGATCACGCCGGTCCTGAAGGATGTGGCGGCGCTGCCGCTTCGGGACGTGTGCGCGGGCATGGAGGACCTCCGGGCGCGCGCGGCGAACACGGATGTGGACCTGCTCCTGCGCGAGGCGGGGGTGCGCGACACCCTCCGCCGCCTGTTTCATCTGGACCCGCGCGTTCTCTGGCGCCTGTGGGCCAACTTTCTGGGGCCGGGGCGGCTGCCCCGGGTGTCCGCGGAGGCGCGCCGCCGCTGGCGCGAGACGCCGCCGGAAAAGCGCGTCACGCCGGAGAACCTCCTGAGCGCCACGGTGCTCGTCTCCAACGTGGGCAGCACCGCGCCGCGCGGCCAGTACTTCGCCGTGCCGATGCTCGTCATCATCCAGCCGCAGACCACGGCCAT
>JAKPUV010000453.1 GCA_029554925.1 Candidatus Hydrogenedentota bacterium
TTTCGCCCCCGAGCGCTCCAGAAACCGGCGGCACTGCTCCCAGGTGGGGCCGGGCTGGTCTTCCCGCAGGACAAGCGAAAGCACCTCCTCCGGCGTGGCGGAAAATGTCGCGGCCACGTCGCGCACCACGAAGAACTCCGCCGGAGAGGGCGCCCGGCCGTGCGCCTGCACGAACAGCGAAACGGTCAATTCCCCGTAGTCCATGCGTTTCGCCGCGGAGGACGCCTCCATGCCGGCCACAAATCCGCCGATGCCGCGCTCAATGGCCGCAGCGTCCTCCGGAGGGACCGCGAGAGCCTCCAGACAGGTCGCCGAAACGGCGACGACCACTGCGGCATAAGAAACAAACCGAAGCCACCGCACGAAAACCGAAGAAGCCGGGGAATTCATGGAAATCTCTCCTGTCTTTGTGCGCATCACGCGACACCCCACCGTGCAGATGCCTTTGGTGGCCACAGGGTTATGACTGGCCAAAGGATGTCGCAGTTTCCATTTATTCCCCTTTACACCGCGATGGGTTGGGCCTATTCCCGATCCGGGATGCGCCTGTGCGGAACTCAGCCGCCGCCGGTCTGTCCGGCAAACAGCCCTTCCACCGGCTCCCCGATTTCCCCCTCCACCCAGTGCATGAACGCCCGGGCGAACTCATGGGCCCGGTCGAGACGTTGGGAGAAGAACGGGTTGTCCGCGTTCCGCTGCTTGAGTGATTCAAACCGGAGGTGCAGCGTGGTGGGCCGGGTGTGCTCCACGAGAAAGTCCACCAGCGTGACGACGCGCTCCTCCAGTCGCTCGGGAAGGTGGGGGCGTTCCGGCAGGCCGAACTGCGCGGCTTCGTGGGCTTCGAGGCCGAAGAGGACATGGGACGCGCAGAGCGCGGCCTCCCGGTCGTGTCCCAGTTCGGAAAGCAGTCGGTGGCCCGCAACGCCGTGCCCCACGGGGTCGTGCGTGACGGACCGGCCGATGTCATGCAGCAGCGCGGCGCGCCACAGGAAGGCGTGGTCCACGGGATGGCGGCGCGCCAGCGCGCGGCCCAGCGCGGCGGCGTGGTCCGCCACGGCGCGGCAGTGGCACATCCAGGCCCCGCCGCGCCCATGGGCCTCCAGCAACGCCAGGGCCTCTTCCCGCGTCAGGTTCACCGGTCAATCTCCAGGGCGGCTTTCAGGGTTGCGATGGCCTGCGCGATGTCGGGAAAGCCCCAGACATTGCGCCCGACCGTGCTGCCCGCCGCGCCGCTGCGCACCACGTCCCGCATCATGGCGGCGGCCTCCTCCAGGGTCTCGCACTTCGGGCCGCCAGCCGTCACCACGGGAATCGGCGTGACGGAGACGATGTCGGCGAAAGACGCGGCGTCGCCGGTGTAGGGGATTTTCACCACGTCCGCGCCCATCTCCAGCCCCACGCGCGCCGCGTAGGCGATGTCCTCGGCCCGGTCACTGATGACCGAAGCGCCGTCCCGCACCACGACGGGGTAGATGTGCGGAATGACCGGCAGGCCGAAGCGCTCCGCCTCGCGCACCGTCTGCGCCAGCCGCTTGAGAAACCCAAACTCGCCGGGATCCTTCACGAACAGGGCGACCGCGATGGCGTCCGCGCCCAGGGCCGCCGCCTCCTCCACCTCCGCATGGTCGGCGAACCCGTCCTGGCCGACCCGGGGGGCCATCTGCTGGATGATCAGCGGAATCCGGCCCGCAAGCTCCCTCGTGACACAGCGCATGGCCACGCCCTTGTTCAGCGTGATGGCGCTCGGCCGCGCCTCGATGATCCGGCGCACCGTGTCCCCGATGCGCCGCAGCCCCTCCGGCATGCCGATGGAATAGTTGATCAGGTGGTCCGCCGCCACCGACAGGATGCGGCCCGACGGATGGCTGAAAATGCGGTTCAGGCGAATCTGTTTTCCGAG
>JAKPUV010000565.1 GCA_029554925.1 Candidatus Hydrogenedentota bacterium
CGGCCGCCGTCGAAGAACCACCAGTGCTCGGCGCGGTGGCTGGACAGGCCGAAGATGAGGCCCTCCTTCCGCACGGCGTCGGCGAGCTCGCCGATGAGGTCGCGCTTGGGCCCCATTTTTGCGGCGGTCCAGTCGGAGTAGGAGCAGTCGTACATGGGGAAGCCGTCATGGTGCTCCGCCACGGGGACGATGTATTTCGCGCCCGCCCTGCGGAAGAGCTCGGCCCAGGCGGCGGGGTCATAGTTGGCCGCCGTCAGCCCGGGGATGAAGTCCTTGTAGCCGAAGGTCTTCTGCGGGCCGTGGGTCTCGACGTGGTGGCGGAACTCGGGCGACTTCTCGCGGTACATGTTGCGCGGGTACCACTCGCTGCCGAACGCGGGCACGGAGTACACGCCCCAGTGGATGAAGATGCCGAACTTCGCGTCCAGGTACCAGTCCGGGACGGTGTAGGTTTCCAGGGAGTCCCACGCGGGCTGGAAGGGCCCCGCCGCCGCGCCCCGGTCAATGGCGGCCAGCGCCTCCGCGCGCCGCGCGGCGTCGTCCTGCGCCCGGGCGTCCCCGGCGCACAGCATCCCCAGGGCGGCGCACAGCGCCCCCGACCTCCATCCTGCGCCATGCACCAGCACGCCCAGTCTCCGGTCCGACATCCCGCGATCCTCCACGTTGCCGCGGGCCGCCCACCGCGCCCGCGCGCCGCGCCCCCGATTATGGCCGCGCGCCCCCCCGCAAGGCAAGCGGCGGCATGGACGGGATGGACAAGATGGACGGCATGGACAACGGGAACGCGCGCGGAGCGCAGGCCTTCCGTGTGGTCCGTGTGCTCCGTGGTTCCCAGAAAGCAGGAGGCCCCCCCTCCGGAGCGCGCGGATTGCCTTCGGGGGGTGCGTTTGCCATAATGACGCCTCAACGGGATGCCGCGCGGGGGGCGCGCGGTTTCCGACGGGAGCGCGCATGCCCTTGAAGAGCGAATGGAAAAGGAACCTGCTGCTGGTGTTCGGGTCGGTGGCGCTGGTGTTCGGCGCGTGCCTCGCCGGGGACCGCCTGCTGGGCCGCCTGGTGATGCGCCCGGTGCTGCGCGGCACGATGGAGCTGATCTTCCCGCCGAAGGCGGAGCAGACTTTCGGTTTTCTGGAGTTCACCTACACGGCCCACATTAACTCGCTGGGCCTGCGCGAGCGGGAGCTGTCGCCGGACCCGAAGACCTTCCGCATCGCCGCCTTCGGCGACTCGTACACCTACGGCTGGGGGGTGGCGGCGGAGGAGACCTGGCTGCGCCGGCTGGAGGACGCCCTGCGCGCCAAGGGCTGGCGTGTGGAGACGGTGAACCTGGGCAAGCCCGGCTCCGGGCCGCCCTTCTACGCCGAACTGGCGGAGAAGGCCATTCCGCTGATCCGTCCGGACCTCGTGCTGGTGTGCGTGACCCAGGGCAACGACCTGAACGCGTCGGGCGACGACGAGGGCGCCCCCGCCGCCACGCCGCAGAGCCGCGCGGCGGTTCTCGCGCGGGCGCTGTTCCCCAACACCATGCGGATGATCCGCGACCTGCGCGTCGAGCGGATGGGCGACACGCGGAAACAGGAGATGCCGCCGCAGAAGAGCACGGCGGAGGACAACCGGCGCTGGCAGGA
>JAKPUV010000493.1 GCA_029554925.1 Candidatus Hydrogenedentota bacterium
GGCACCATGTCTACTGCGCCGTGGCCGACCCGCGCTTTTTGGAGGGCGTCCGGATGATCCACGACGCCCTGATGGACGGCTGGCGGCAGGGGCCCGAGGCCGTGTTTGAACAGCACGCCGCCGCGGCGGCGCAACCTGAAGACTAAGGAGTACCGGAAATGACGGCGGATGAACTGCGGACCCTGGCGGTGGAAAAGCGGCTGGACGCGCGGGGCGTTTCGTGCCCCGGCCCCCTCCTCGAAACCAAGCGCGCCATCACGGGCGTGCCCTCGGGCGGCGTGATGGAAATCCTCTCCTCCGACTGCGGCACCCCCTCCGACCTCGGGCGGTGGGCCGTCAAGGTCGGCCACGAGTACCTCGGCGAACTCCAGGAGGACGGCCACTACCGCATCTTCCTGCGGATCCGCTGAGCGGGGCCGTCGGACGCGTCGGACAGGTCGGACCGGTCTGACGACGGAGTCGATTGTCCCGCGCGCGCGGTTGCGCGTCTCCGGGCGCGGGCACTACAATATCCGGCGAACCCCAACCCCCCGGAGGCCCTTTCACCATGCCTGCGAAGCGCGGACCGCGGATCATTGACGGGAAAAAGACATCCGGGATCATCCTGGAGGAGCTGAAGGCGGAGGTCGCCGCGCTGCGCACGAAGGGCGTCCAGCCGGGGCTGGCCGTGGTGCTCGTGGGCGAGGACCCGGCGAGTCAGGTCTATGTGCGCTCCAAGCGCAAGACCTGCGCGGACCTCGGCATCGCGTCGTTCTCCCACGACCTGCCCGCCAACGCCACCGAGAAGCGCCTGCTCGCCCTCATCGCCAAGCTCAACGCCGACCCCAAGGTCCACGGCATCCTCGTGCAGGTGCCCCTGCCGAAGCACATGGACGAGCAGCGCGTGCTCAACGCCATCTCGCCCGACAAGGACGTGGACGGGTTCCACCCGGTGAACGTGGGGCGCCTGCTGAACGGCGAGGAGGCCTTTGTCTCCTGCACGCCCGCGGGCTGCCAGGAGCTGCTCACGCGCTGGGGGTACGACCCCGCCGGAAAGCACGTCGTCATCGTCGGCCGGTCCAACATCGTCGGCAAGCCGCTCGCCGCCCTGCTCATGCAGAAGGCGAAGGGCGCCAACGCCACCGTCACCGTCTGCCACTCGCGCACGAAGAACCTCGCCGCCCTCACGCGGCAGGCCGACATCCTCGTCGCCGCCATCGGCGTGCCCGAGTTCGTCACGGCGCGCATGGTCCGCGAGGGCGCCGTCGTCATAGACGTCGGCGTCAACCGCATCCCCGACGCCACCAAGAAGAGCGGCGCCCGCCTCGTCGGCGACGTCGCCTTTGCGGGCGTGGCGAAGAAGGCCCGCGCCATCACGCCCGTGCCCGGCGGCGTCGGCCCCATGACCATCGCCATGCTCATGCGCAACACCGTCCTCGCCGCCAAACGCGCCGGCAAATAACCCCCGCCAACGGGTTATGCCAGGGGCCAGCCGCCGTGCGCGGCGATGGCCGTGTCA
>JAKPUV010000524.1 GCA_029554925.1 Candidatus Hydrogenedentota bacterium
GGCCCGCGGGGAGGAGAACCCATGAGCGACCTGGTCCGCATGAGCATCACGATGGAGAAGGAGCTGCACGACCGGCTGGAGGAGGCCCTGAGGGCCGGGCCCGCCGTGAGCCGGTCGGAGTTCATCCGCGACCTGGTCCGCGAGCGGCTGGCGCGCGACGCCTGGAAGAACAACGAGGAGGCCGTGGGCACCATCACGGTGGTCTACGACCACGAGGTGCGCGAGCTGACGCAGAAGCTGACGCACCTCCAGCACCATTACCACGACGCCATCCTGGCGACCACGCACGTCCACCTGACGGAGGAGCTGTGCGCGGAGATGATCATGGTGCGCGGGCGCGCCTCGGAGATCGAGGCGCTGGCCGAGGGCATGCGCGCGCACAAGGGCGTGCTCCACGCCGCCGTCTCCATCGGCTCGACGGGCAAGCGGCTCGCCGCGCGCCGTCCGCGCCGCCACACCCACCCGCACTGAGGCGCGGGGGCTACTTCAGCGCCGCGACCGACGCCCGCATGTGGTTCGTGTTGCGCTCAAGCTGCGCCGCGCGCTCCTCGCGCGTTTTGCAGTCGCCGACCGACTCGTCCTCCATGCAGAGGGTGCCGGTGTATCCGGCGTCGCGGAGAATCTGGAGCACCTTGACGGTGTCTATGTCGCCCTGCTCCAGCGGGCACGCGAACTCCGCGTATTTCCATCCCGCCTCGCGGATCTGCTCGCGCTGGTCTTCGGGGTAGTTGATGTTCTTGAAGTGCGTGTGCCTGGCATAGGGCGCCAGCAGCCGCAGGATGCCGTACACCTCGCCGAGGGGGTAGCCCCGCCAGTAGAAGTTGCCCGTGTCCAGCGTCGAGCCCAGGCGCGGCGAGTTCACCTTCGTGTAGATGTTCAGCAGGAAGGCCAGGTTGTTCCCCTGGAACCCGTGGTTCTCGATGCCCAGTGCGACGTTCTTCCCCTCCGTGCGCTTGAGGATCTCCGACAGGTTGTCCGCGAAGAGGTTCACGCGCGTGTCGAAGTCCAGCTCGCGCTCCTTCTTCATGGCCGAGTCAATCCGCACCGCCTGCGCGCCCAGAATGTCCGCGATCTCCACGGCCCGCACGATCCACTGCACATTCGACTCGTGGTCCCCCGCGCTGAAGTCCACCGCCGTGAGCAGGGCGCAACAGTGGACCCCGTGGGCGTCCAGTTTCGCCCGGTACGCCTTCGCCTCGTCGTCGCCCTTCACGGACACCCGCTCCGCCGTCTCCAGGTCCATCATCGTGTAGTCCCGGTCCAGGTTGCTCTCCACCGTGTCCAGACCGAGCTGCTTCAGCCCCGCGACGGGAGAGTCAAAGGTGTTCTTCCCGAGGAACGCGTCGCGGATGGACACCTTCCAGAGGGGCGCGTCCTGCGCGGCGCAGGGGACGGACAGCAGGGCGGCGGCGCCGAAAACGGCCGCAACGGAGACAAGCAGCAACGACTTCATGGAAGACCTCCTTGTTGAATGCGTGCAACACCGGGAAAACCATGCCACAACCGCCCTGCGGCATACAAGCGGCGCGGCTCACCCTGATCGGCGGACACGATGTCCTGTCCCACAGCCCGCGACACCCCGCGTCTCCGGGTCGTCTCCGGGAAACTCCGGGTTCCGCACCGCGCCCGCACTCTTCCCGCGCAGCCTCCCGAAAGGGCCTTCTTTTTGCCCCCCCCACCTTTCCCGCCGACCCGGGCGCATTT
>JAKPUV010000526.1 GCA_029554925.1 Candidatus Hydrogenedentota bacterium
CGACACGAAAAGCGTCGCCACGGGCAGCCAGTCCTCCCTCGCCGTGGGGCTGTTCTTCGGCCTTGTGCCCGAGGCCGACCGCGACGCCGTGCTGGCGAACCTCGTGAAGGCCCTGGAGGACATGCAGTTCCGCCCCACCACCGGCGAGGTGTGCTTCCGGTATCTCGTGCGCGCCCTGGCCGATGCCGGGCGTTCCGACCTCGTGTGGCGCATCGTCAGCCGCACCGACCCGCCGGGCTACGGCTGCATGCTACGGACCTACGGACTGAAGACCCTCTCCGAGCAGTGGGACAAGCCCGGGTCCTCCCTCAACCACTGCATGTTCGGCCACATCCAGGAATGGTTCCAGGCCTACGTCCTCGGCATCCGCCAGGCCCCGGACAGCCGGGGCTTCGCGCGCCTGCTCATCGCCCCCACGCCCGCCGGCGACCTCAACGCCGCCAAGGGGCATTTCGACAGCCCGCGCGGCCGGGTGGCTGTGGAGTGGAAGCGGGAGGACGGGGCGTTCACGCTCTCCGCCGTCATCCCCGGAAACGCCGCCGCCGAGATCGTGCTCCCGGTGCCGGAGGAAGGCACCATCACCGTGTCGGAAGCCGGCGCGGAACTGTCTGAGGAGCGGCGGCCCGTGCCCCAGCGCGGAGAAAAGGAAACACGTTTGACGGTTGGTTCCGGAAACTGGGTCTTCATCTGGAAGGCCCCCGGGGCCTGACGAGGGCACACAGCGTCCCGGGTGCCGCCTGCGGGGCAAGGGACAGGAAAGGAGCGAAAGATGGAAGCGGTCATGGTCATGGTTATGGCGTACTTGCCGAAGGTCGCTCTGGCGGTCGCCGTTGCCGCCGCGTTCTGGTTCGGCGGCAAGATTGCGGAAGCCGTGATCCGGCGGGTGGCGGACAAGGACCCCCAGCGCAGGGACATCCTCCTGCTCCTCGGCCGGGCCGTGGCCATTGGCCTGTCCGGGTTCGGCGTGGTGTGCGGTCTGGGCACCCTGGGGGTGGACGTCACCGCCGTCATCGCGGGCCTGGGCCTGACCGGCTTCGCCCTCGGCTTCGCCCTCAAGGACATGCTGTCCAGCGCCGTGGCGGGGGTCATGCTTCTCCTGAGCCGCCCCTTTGTCTCCGGGGACCGCATCCTGGTGACGGGCTTCGAGGGGGTTGTCCAGGGCGTGGACCTGCGCTACGTCACCCTGGCG
>JAKPUV010000531.1 GCA_029554925.1 Candidatus Hydrogenedentota bacterium
CCGTTCGCATCAGGCACAACCTCCCTGAGTTGCCCGTAGGGAAGGCGCGTGTTCCGGTCCGCGCCGCAGCACGCCTCATGGTACATCATCCCCGGCCCCGCGTCCCCCGCCGGAAAAGGAAGATGCGAGCACACCGGAGAGGCCGCGTCCGCCAATGCGCGCTCGGGAGCGCCGCACTCTCAGTCCGCATGCGAATACTCCCGGCACTCGGCCAGGGTCTCGTACATGGCCGCGAGGTTCTCGACGGGGATTTGGGCCTGGACGTTGTGGGTGGGGTTGAAGATGAAGCCGCCACCAGGGCCGAAGATGCGGATCCGGTCGCGGACCTGGCGGCGCACGTCGTCGGGGGTGCCGAAGGGGAGCGCGCCCTGGGTGTCCACGCCGCCGCCCCAGAAGGTGATGCGGTCGCCGTATTTGGCCTTGAGGATTTCGGGGTCCATGCCGACGGCGGAGCACTGCACGGGGTTGAGGATGTCGAAGCCCGCGTCCACGAAGTCGTCGAGGAAGGCGGACACGGCGCCGCAGGAGTGGATGAAGGTCTTCCAGTTCGTGTGGGTGTGGACCCAGTCGTTGACCCGCCTGTGGAAGGGCTTGAAGAGGTCGCGGTAGGCCTGGGGGGAGATGAAGGGGCCGTGCTGGGTGCCGAAGTCGGTGCCCGTGACGAAGACCGCCGTAACCCTGTCGCCGACGGCCCGGTGGAGCTTCTCCCAGTTGGCGAGGGCGATGGCGCACTGGCGGTCGAAAATCTCCTGGACCAAATCAAACCGTGCGGTGGTGCTCATGTACCACTCGGCGATGTCGCGGATGCCGCGCGGGTGCTTGAGCCAGGGCGCGGGCACGAGGGCGATGTCGCCGAAGGCGGTGCCGCCGAAGTTCGCCAGGATGGCGCGGCCCGTGGCGGCGAGGCGCTCGGCCCCGGCGCGGTAGTGCTCCACGACCTCGTCGGACACGGGCTGGAACTCCTGGAGGTTGTCCTCCGCGGTGAGCGCGTCCTCTTCCAGCGGGTCCTGGCGCACGATGGTGTCGAAGTAGAAGCCGCCCTTGGGCAGGTGGCCGCTGGGGGGCGCGGATTTGTCGCCCTCGGGGTACATGAGGATGTCGCCGTTGGGTTCGGGGTCCGTGTTGAACGCCTCCGGCACGAGGACGGGCGTGCCGTCGAAGAAGGTCCAGTCCTTCCACCCGTCGTTGCGGAAGCCGAACATGTTCGTGGGCGCGCCGAGGCCGACCACGTCCACGCCGAGGGCGTCCATGAGGTCCGGGGCGATCTCACCGAGCATCTGGTAGGGCTCGACGACCTTGACCGGCGTGCCGGGCGGGTCGAGGCCGAGGCGCTGCCGCAGGGCGTACACGGAGGAGACGTGCATCCCCGTGACGGCGCTCGCGCCGAGGTCCAGCGGCACGCGGTCCGCCTCGCGGTGGTTCAGGGCCAGCTCCACGCGCTCGCGTGATGTCATGTCGTGTCCTCCCGCGGCGTCAGGGCCGCCGTGTCGCCCACAGTTCCTCGACCTCCTCCAGGGGCCTTCCCTTGGTCTCGGGGACGAAGCGCGCGATGAACACCAGCGCGACGACGCACAGGACCCCGTAGACGAAGAACGACCTGCCGGCGAACAGCTCCAGCAGTTTCGGGAAGGTCTGGGTCACCACAAAGTTCGCGCACCACAGGCACAGGGTGGCCACGGACATGGCCGTGCCGCGCAGGCGGGTGGGGTAGATCTCCGAGAGGACCACCCACACCACGGGGCCCATGGCCACGGCGAAAAAGGCCACATAGGCCAGCACGCACAGGAGCACCAGCGGTCCGCCGAGGGACCCGGTGACGAAGGCGGCGCCCAGGGCGAACAGCGACAGCCCCATGCCCGCCGAGGCCGCCAGCAGGAGCGGCTTCCGCCCGACGCGGTCCACGATGTAGATCGCCACGAGCGTGAACCCGAGGTTCACCGCGCCCACGCCGACGGTCTGCACGATGGCGGCCGTCGCGCCGAAGCCCGCGCTCTCGAAAATCTTCGGCGCGTAATACAGCACCACGTTGATGCCCGTCACCTGCTGGAGGACCGCCAGCACGACGCCCACGCCCAGCGCCATGCGCATCCCCGGCGCGAAGAGCGCGTCGAGGGAGGGTTTTTCCTCGCGCGCGAGGGCCTCCGTGATGGCGTCCACCTCCGCCCGGGCCGCCGCCGCGCCCACGGTGCGCGTCAGCACGCGCAGGGCCTCTGCGGCGCGCCCCCGCTTGACCAGCCAGCGGGGGCTCTCGGGCACCAGCAGCAGCATGCCGAGGAAGAGGGCGCAGGGGACGACCTCCGAGCCCATCATGGCGCGCCAGCCCCACTGCACATTCCATTCACGGCCCGCGCCCGACTCGCCCAGCCACGCGATGAGGGCGTTCACGAAGTACACCACCAGAAAGCCGGAGATGATGGCGAACTGGTTGAGGGAGACCATGCGCCCGCGCACAGGAGCCGGCGAGATTTCGGCGATGTACAGCGGCGACAGCATGGAGGCCATGCCCACGCCCACCCCGCCGATGATCCGCGCCACGGCAAACTCCGCCAGGTTGCGGGGGACCGCCGACCCGATGGCCGACACGGTGAACAGCGCGGCGGCCAGCAGCAGGATGTTGCGGCGGCCAAAGGCGTCGCTGAGCACCCCCGCGCACAGCGCGCCCCCCACGCACCCGACCAGCGCGCTCGACACCGCCCACCCCTCCATCACCGCGTTCAGCGCGAAGCGCTCCTTCAGAAAGCCAATGGCCCCCGAGATCACCCCCGTGTCATAGCCGAACAGCAGCCCGCCCAGCGCGGCAACCCCGGAAAGGAGATACACATACGCCAGACTTCCGCCGTCCGCGCGCGGCGCCGCCGCTCCGGGATGTGCCATGACCGCCTCCTTGTGCGCGCCCGCCCGGGGCGCAAAGACCGTCAAGACTCTGCCCAACGGCGGCCCCCGCCTGCAACTTTGTCGCCCACCGAGGACTCGTCGGGGGCGGGGTGGTACAATCTGGGGGCCGCCCGGGAGGGTTTTCTCCCCGGACGGTGTTCTCAGAAGGCAATGGAACCGCCGATGATCGTGATCGTTGACTACAAGATGGGCAATCTGGACTCCGTGGTGCGGGCGCTCACGCGGGTGGGCGCGCCGGTGTGCGTGTCTGCGGACCCGGCGGTGGTGGGGGCGGCGTCGGGGCTGGTGCTGCCGGGGGTGGGGGCCTTCGCGCAGGCGATGCGCAACCTGGCCGACGACGGGCTGCTGCCGGTGCTGCACCGCAAGGTGCTGGAGGAGAAGACGCCGGTGCTGGGCATCTGCCTGGGGTTCCAGCTCATGTCGGACCACGGGGAGGAGGGGGACGCGGACGGCCTGGGCTGGATCGGCGGGGTGACGCGGCGGTTCCGGTTCCCGGAGGGCGCGGCGCCGAAGATCCCGCACATGGGGTGGAACGACCTGACGCCGCGCCAGGCGGACAACCCGCTGCTGGACGGGCTGGACCCGGCGGCGTGCTTCTACTTCGCCCATTCGTACCATGTGACGGACCCGCGGCCCGAGTGCGTGGCGACGGTCACGGAGTACGGGGAGACCTTCGTTTCCAGCGCGCGGCTGGGCAACATCTTCGGCACGCAGTTCCACCCGGAGAAGAGCTATCTGAACGGCCTGCGCCTGCTGCGCAATTTCGCGGGGCTCGCCGCCCATGCATAAGGTGCGCGTGATCCCGGTGCTGCTGCTGCGCGAGCGCGGGCTCGAGAAGGGGGTCCGCTTCACGGACTTCAAGTATGTGGGGTGCCCGGTGAACGCCGCGCGGGTGTTCAACCGGCACAACGTGGACGAGCTGGTGCTGCTGGACACGCGGGCGACGGTGGAGGGGCGCGGCCCGGTGAACGACATCGTGAGGGAGATCGCGCGGGAGTCCTTCATGCCCTTCACCGTGGGCGGGGGCGTGCGCTCCGTGGAGATGATGCGCGACCTGCTGGTCTGCGGGGCGGACCGCGTGGCGCTGAACACGGCGGCGGTGGAAACCCCGGAGCTGGTGGCGGCGGGGGCCGACCGTTTCGGGCGGCAGTGCATGGTGGTGTCCCTCGACGCGCGCCAAACCCCCGGCGGCGGCTGGGAGGTGGTCACCCACGCGGGCACGCGGCCCACGGGCCGCGACCCCGTGGCCGTCGCGCGCGAGATGGCGGAGGCGGGCGCGGGGGAGATTCTCATCACCTCGATAGACCGCGACGGCACGATGGAGGGCTACGACCTCCCGCTGGTGCGCGCCGTGTCGGAGGCCGTGTCCATTCCCGTTATCGCGGGCGGCGGCGCGGGGTCCGTGGCGCACCTCGCGGAGGCGGTGTACGGGGGCGGGGCCTCCGCCGTGTCGGCGGGCGCCTTCTTCCTGTTTTTCGGGAAGCGCCGCACCGTGCTGATCACCTATCCGACGGACCGCGACCTGGCAAAACACTTCCGCCCGGAGCACATCCGGCCGAAGGACACGCCCGAGGTGGTGCCGCTGGACGCGGCCCGGCGGTGAAATCGGGCCGCCGGGAAGGGTACAATCTACGTCCCCGCGCCTTCGGCGCGCCACCAGCATTGGACACCCCATGACCCACCCGGAACAGAGCCCCGCGGAACCGCGGATGTGCGCGCGCTGCGTGATGGACGCCACGGTGCCCGGCATCCGTTTCGGCGCGGACGGCGTGTGCAACTACTGCGCCATGCAGGACGGGCTGGAGCGGGAGTTCCCCTGCGGCCCCGAGGGCGAGCGCATCCTGAAGGACATGGCGGAGAAGATGCGCCGCGCGGGGCGGGGGCGGAAGTACGACTGCGTCGTGGGCGTGAGCGGCGGGCGGGACACCTCCTACTGCCTCTACTACGTCAAGGAAATCATGGGCCTGCGGCCGCTGGCGGTGCATTTTGACAACGGCTGGGACGCCGACACGGCGAAGACGAACCTGGCGCGGCTGTGCGACGCCCTGGACGTGGAGCTGCACACGGTCATCATGGACTGGCCCGCGTCGCGGGAGCTGACCAACTGCACCATCCGGGCCTGCGTCCCGTACATCGACCTGACGGACGACATCGGCATCGCGAGCGCGCTTTTCCGCACGGCGGCGGCGGAGGGCGTGAAGTACATCCTCATGAGCCACTCCTTCCGCGAGGAGGGCGTGACCCCGCTGATGTGGAACTACATTGACGGGCGCTACACCCGCGCGCTCATCCGCCGCTTCGCCCGCGAGCCCCTCCCCCACTTCAAGAACGTGGACATTCCCCACATGCTCTACTGGCTCTTCGCAAAGGGCATCCGCGTGGTGAACATCACGAACTACTACGACGACACGGGTGACAAGGTGGAGCGCCTGCTGGAGGAGAAGTTCGGCTGGGTGGACACGGGCCAGCACCACATGGACAACGAGCTGTTCGCCCTCGTCTACCACTACTCCCGCCACAAGTTCGGGTTCGACTGGCGCGTGGTGGAGCTGTCGGCCAAGGTGCGCACCGGCGTGCTCACGCGCGCGGAGGCGCTGGAGGCGCTGAAAACGCCGCCCTACTTCGAGACGGACGAGATGGTGGACTACTGCCTGAAGAAGCAGGGCATGCCCCGGGAGGAGTACGACGCCCTGCTCAAGGCGCCGAACAAGTACTTCACCGACTACCCGTCGTGGTACCCCCTGCTGCGCCTGTTCCGCTGGCCGGTGAAGCTCATGTGCCGCAGGCACATGCTCCCGGCCCACGTGTATGAGAAGTTCTTCGAGGCCGTCTGAGGAAGGAACCGCCCCCGTGACCGACGCTTGGATCACCCTGGCCGTCTTTGTCCTGTGCTACGTCCTGTTCGTCGCGCTGCCCGCGCGGCGCGCGCTGGTGGCGTGCGCCGGGGGCGCGGTCCTCGTGCTCGCGGGCGCCCTCGACTGGCACGACGCGCTCCTCGTCAAGATCAACTGGAACGTCATGGGCCTCTTCTTCGGCACCCTGATCCTCGCCGAGCTGTTCACCCTGTCCCGCGTGCCCGCCGTGATCGCCGAGTGGCTGGTGGACCGCGCGCCCAGCGCCCGCGTCGCCATGCTGTTCCTCTGCGCCCTGTCCGGGTTCATCTCCATGTTTGTCGAGAACGTCGCGGTGGTGCTGCTGGTGGCCCCCGTCGCCCTGAGCCTCTCGACGAAGCTCAAGATCAACCCCGTGCCCCTGCTGGTGGGCATCGCGGTCAGCAGCAACCTCCAGGGCACGGCCACCATGATCGGCGACCCCCCCAGCATGATCCTCGCGGGCTATATGCGGATGGGGTTCTGGGACTTCTTCCTCTATGAGGGGCGGCCCGGCATCTTCTTCTCCGTCCAGATCGGCGCGCTCGCCTCGCTCGCCGTGCTGGGCTTCCTCTTCCGGCGCAGCGCCCAGCGGGTCGCCGTCGTCCCCCAGGAGGCCGCCCGGTCCTGGGTGCCCGCCGTGCTGCTCGTCCTGCTCGTGGTCGGCCTGTCCTTCTCGACGGCCTTCGACCCGGAGTTCAAGTGGTACGCCGGGGTGCTCACCATGGCCCTGGGCGCCGGCGCCTTCGCGTGGTTCCGCCTCGTCGCGCGGTGGGGCAGCTCGCGCGCCTTCCTGCGCGGGCTGGACTGGGACACCACCTTCTTCCTCATGGGAGTCTTCGTGGTCGTCGGCGCGCTGAGCGAGTCGGGCTGGCTGGACACCCTCGCCTCGGGCATCGCGGGCTCCGTCGGCGGCAACGAGTTCCTCGCCTTCGCGGCCGTCGTGCTCCTCTCCGTCATCGTGTCGGGCTTTGTGGACAACGTGCCCTTCCTGCTCGTCATGATCCCCGTGGTGGAAAAGGTGGCCACCCTCATGGGCGCGCCCGTGCCCCTGCTCATGTTCGGCCTGCTCATCGGGGCCTGCCTCGGGGGCAACCTGACCCCCATCGGCGCCTCGGCCAACGTGGTGACCCTCGGCATCCTCAAGAAACAGGGGTACACCGTGACCTTCCGCGAGTTCATGGCCGTCGGCGTGCCCTTCACCGCTGCCGCCGTGCTGTCGGCCGGCATTTTTACCTGGATCGTCTGGGCACGCTGACCCCCCCCGCAGGGCGCATGCCCCCGGCCGGTTCTGGGATAATGCCCCCATGCCGGAACCGCACCAAGAGACCGAGGCCCCGCGCCCGCCGTCCCGCCCGCCCCGGGGGGCGTTCGAGGTCGCCCTGTCCGCCGTCCTGCTGGGGACCGCGGGGCTCTTCCTCTACTTCGCCGACCCCGCCACCGCGCGCGGGTACCTTCCCTGCCTGTTTCACCGGTTCACCGGCCTGCTGTGCCCCGGCTGCGGCGGCCAGCGCGCGGCGCACCTGCTGCTCCACGGCGAACTGGCGGCGGCCCTGCGGTCGAACGTCTTCGCCGTGGCCGTGATTTTGCCGCTGGGGGCGGCGGTCTACGCGCGGTGGGTGACGGAGCGGCTCGGATGGGCCCGCCCCCGGCCCGCGCGGGTAACGGGCGCGGTGCTGCTGGGGTTTGTGGCGGCGGCGGCGGTCTTCGCCGTGCTGAGGAATCTGCCGGGGGAGCCGTGGTCGCTGCTTCGGCCGTAGGGAAAGCACGGAGGGGAACGAACAGGAAAAGACAGGTCACGCCGGCCTTGTCGGGGTTTGGGGGGCTTTGCTGTTTGCGGGCGGGGCGGGTATGATGGGGACCATGGAAAGGAGGCGCACGATGGAGCAAATCACGCGCAGGACATTGCTGGGCCGTCTGGGGGCGGCGGCGGGGGCCGGGGTGCTGGCGTCGCGGGGGGCGGCGGCGGCGGGGGGACGCCCGCGGAATTTCGTGGTGGTGTTCTGCGACGACCTGGGCTACGGGGACCTGGGATGCTATGGGAACGGCCAGATCAAGACGCCGCGTCTGGACGCGCTGGCGGCGGCGGGGGTGCGGTTCACGGATTTCTGCAGCGCGGCGCCGGTGTGCTCGCCGTCGCGGGCGGCGCTGCTGACGGGGCGGTATCCGGTGCGTTCGGGGATCACGCGGGTGCTGTTTCCGCAGTCGGAGAACGGGCTGCCCGAAAGCGAGCGGACGATTGCGGAGGTGCTGAAGGGGCGGGGCTACGCGACGGCGTGCATCGGGAAGTGGCATCTGGGGCATCTGCCGCCGTTTCTGCCGATGAACCACGGGTTTGACTACTACTTCGGGCTGCCGTACAGCAACGACATGGAAAAAAACCAGCGGGGGGACCCGCCGCTGCCGCTGATGCGGAACGGGAAGATCGTGGAGCAGCCGGCGGACCAGACGGCGCTGACGCGGCGGTACACGGAGGAGGCGGTGGCGTTCATCGAGCGGTCGAAGGACAGGCCGTTCTTCCTGTATGTGCCGCACAGCATGCCGCATGTGCCGATCCACTGCGGGGAGGCGTTCCGGGGGAAGTCGGCGGGCGGGGCCTACGGGGACGTGATCGAGGAGATTGACTGGAGCGTGGGGCGGATCGTGGACGCGCTGGCGGCGGCGGGGGTGGCCAAACACACGCTGGTGGTCTTCACAAGCGACAACGGCCCGTGGACGCATTACAAGGAGCACGGGGGCAGCCCGGGGCCGCTGCGGGGGCAGAAGGGCACCACCTTCGAGGGGGGCATGCGGGAGCCGGGCATCTTTTACTGGCCGGGGCGGCTGACGCCGCGGGTGGAGCCGGCCTTCGCCTCGACCCTGGACCTGCTGCCGACCTTCGCCGCGCTGGCGGGGGTAGACCTGCCGGAGGGGGTCACGCTGGACGGGCGCGACCTCACGCCGCTGCTGCTGGAGGAGACGCCGCCGCCGGAGCGGGAGTTCTTCTACTTCCTCGCGGACGACCTGCAGGCGGTGCGGCGGGGCGACTGGAAGTACAAACGGCCGTTCAAGGGCAAGGTCTACGGCGAGCCGCTGGAGCACGGCGCCCTGCTGTTCAACCTGCGCGAGGACCCGGGCGAGCGGAACAATCTCGCGGACGCGCACCCGGAGACGGTGGCGGCGCTCGAGGCGCGGCTGGCCGCCTTCGAGAAGACCGACTGGAGGACCCCGTGAGCTCGCCCGCGCGCCGGATTCCGGGCGGCCTGCTGGCCGCCGCCGCGCTCCTCCTGTGTTCGGGCATGTTCTGCCGCGCCTGCGCCGCCGGCCCCGAACCCGGCGGCGGCGCGCTGGCCGGGGAGCGGCCCCGCGTGCTGGTCTCGTCGGACATTGGCGGATCCGACCCGGACGACTTCCAGTCGGCGGTCCACCTGCTCTTCTACGCCGACGAGCTCGACATCGAGGGGCTGGTGGCGTCGCCGCCGGGGGAGGGCCGCGCCGCCCACTGGCACGAGGTGATCGCCGCCTACGCGGAGGACTACCCCCGCCTGCGGCGGCACTGCCCCCGCTACCCCGCGCCAGACGCCCTGCGCGCGCTGGTGCGGCAGGGCGCGGTGGACCCCGCGCCGCCGGAGGGGTTCAGCGCACCGACCGACGGGTCCCAGCTGCTGGTGGAGAGTGCCCGCGCCGAAGACCCGCGCCCGCTGTGGGTGCTCGTGTGGGGGTCCATCACCGACGTGGCCCAGGCGGTCCATGACGCCCCCGACATCGCGGACCGGATCCGCATCGTCTCCATCGGCTCTTGGAACACCAGCCAGGACCGCGCCGCGCGGGACTACCTCTTCCGTCAGCACCCCGGCCTGTGGTGGGTCGAGTCCGACAGCACCTTCCGGGGCATGTACGTCGGCGGCGACCAGGCGGGCGACCTGGAGAACCGGGCCTTTCTGGACGCCCACGCGCGGGGCCACGGCGCCCTGGGCGATTTCCTCGTGGGCAAAATGGACCACATCAAGATGGGCGACACGCCGTCGCTCCTGTACCTCCTCGCGGGGGATCCCGACGACCCGGCGGGGCCGCACTGGGGCGGCAGTTTCCCGGCCACGGACCACGGTCCGCGGTATTGGACGGATTCGCCGGACCCGGCGCTGGCCGAGGGGCGCTATCCCGGGGCCAAGACCGTCAACCGCTGGCGGGCCGCTTTTCTCCGCGACTGGGCGGCGCGTATGGACCGGGCGCGGGAGTAGTTTTCCCCCGTCCATTCTGCGTGGCGCGGCGGCCGACCCCCACGGGTTGGATTTGTTGACAGACTGTCAATTTTCTTACCCTACATATTGTATTTTTCCCGGACCCCGTGCTATATTGTGTGGTGCGCGGCGGCTGCGGTGCCGCCGGTCACGCAAGATCATGAGGAGTCCGCCGGGTTGAAAGCCTATCTGCCGAGGCACATCGCGGGAATGCTGGCGCTGGGGGCGCTTCTCGCCGGGGGGGCCTGGGCAGACACGATCGTCCGCAAGGAACTCGACGCCGGGGTGTCCGCGGCGCTGCGGTCGGCGCGCATTCTCTACCTCGAAGCCTCGCTGCCGCGCGGGGACGCGCAGCTGGAGGCGTTTCTGCGGCGGTACCTTTCCTCGACGGAGGACTGGAAGCAGTACCGGAACCGCCAGATGGTGGCAATCCCCTCGGGTCGGGTGAGCGACGCGGCGCGGCGGCGGATGCTGGAGGCGCTGTTTCCCTCGGACTATGTGGATGGGGACGGGTGGTGGCACACGGTGACCTACGACGGGGCGTCGGGGACGGAGTCGCTGGCGGCGCTTTCGGAATGGCTGACGGGGGACGCGGCGCTGGTGGCGCGGATGCGCACGACGCACGCGGAGATCACGCCGGACAGCCCGCTGGCGCGGGGGCAGCGGGTGCTGGTGCCGCGGGAGCTTTTGCTGCCCGCGATGCGGACGCCGTCCCCGGGGCATGAGCCGCCCGAGCCGCTGCCCGAGGCGGCGGGGTCGGTGCCGCCGCCGGCGGCCGACGGGGTGCTCCAATACGGCGAGGACCGCCAGGGGCCCTACGCGGAGTACCGGCTGCAGAAGGGGGAGACGCTCTACCGGACGGTGGCGCGGTTCACGGACTACTACGAGAACGCGGACATCCTGGAGGCGTGCGGGACGATCCAGAAGCGCAGCGGGATCCGCGACGCGCGGAAGGCGTGCGCGGGCCAGCGGGTGCGCATCCCCCTGGAGATGCTTTCGGACCCGTACCAGCCGGTGGGTTCGGCGCAGCGGGGCAACTACGAGGCGGTGCGCGCGGAACTCGAGCGCGTGCGGTCGGAAAAGGTCACGTCGAGCGGGCTGGAGGGCGTGGTGGTGATCCTGGACCCGGGGCACGGCGGGCGCGACCAGGGCGCGGCGGTGGCCAAGCTGGGGCTGTACGAGGACGAGCTGAACTACGACATCGCGTGCCGGATCAAGCGGATGCTGGAGTCGCAGACGCGGGCGAAGGTGCACATGACGGTGCTGGACCCCAGCCAGAAGCACCGGGAGAGCGATGCGCGGCGCTTCACGCACGACGACGACGAGGTGGTGCTGGTGACGCCGAACTACCGGATCGACGACGCGAAGGTGTCGGCCAACCTGCGGTGGTACCTGGCAAACGACCTGTACCGGCGCGCGCGGGAGGCGGGGGTGCCCGAGCGGAAGGTCATCTTCGCGTCGGTGCACTGCGACGCGATCTACAACGACTCAGTGCGGGGCACGATGGTGTATGTGCCGGGGGCGGACTACCGGCGGGACTCGGAAACCCCGGCGGGCAGCCTGTACCACCGCTACAAGGAGTCCAGCGGCGCGCGCACGGCGACCTGCACGGGGTCGCAGCGGCGCAAGGACGAGGCGCTCTCGCGCGACTTCGCCGAGACGTTCCTGCGGGCGCTGCGCGACAGCCGCACGCCCATCAAGGTGCACTCGGCGGGCAGCCCGGTGCGCAACGTGATCCGCCAGCGCGGCGGCCGGGCCTACGTGCCCGCCGTGCTGCGCAACTGCTGCGTCCCCACCAAGGTGCTGATCGAGGCGGCCAACATGCTGAACGCGCCGGACCAGGCGGCGCTGGCCGACCCGGCGTGGCGCGAGGCCTTCGCCGCGGCGTTTGTGGACGCCCTGATCCGCCACTACAAGTAGGCCGTGCCCGGGCGGGCCGAAAAAAAGCCGGGGGAAATCTATTGACACTTTGGGGGGTGTTGTGCTAGTTTTTCAAGCGTGGCAGTGTGTGCATTCTGGACGCCGCGGGGGCGGCGCGTGACCGCGACCCCCCCGGCGGGTGCGCCCACGGGCCGGATTTCCGGCGAAACACAGGAAATGAGGATAGCCATGAAACCGGTAACGCAACGTCTGGCCGCGACCCTCGCCGTCGTCCTCGCCCTCCCCCTGCTGCTTCCGGCGCCCGCGCGGGCCTGGGAGACCAAGTCCATGCAGGCCGTGGGCGCGATGGCCATGCAGATGCTCAAGGGCGACTACTCCGATGTGTTCCGCCCCGGGGGCGCGGTGGGCCCGAACTTCGAGAAGGACGTGCTCGCGGGGGCGCGCGACGGCTACCGGAAGCTCGGGGACGGGGTGCCGCTGGGCAGCGAGTCCGAGGTGGTGGAGGCCATCGCCAACGAGATCGCGCTGCTGCGGGCGGCGCGCAAGTACGGGCCGACGCCGTACTTCGCGTACCGCATGGGGCTGCTGGGCTCGCTCACGGCGAACGCCATGCTCCCCTTCGGCTTCGCGTTCACGGAGGAGGACAGGGCCCTCCGCCAGCGGATCGTGGCCGACATCGAGAAGAACATTGACGGGTACAGCTTCAGCCCGACCACGGGCAAGCTCCAGTTCCTGTGCGACGCCCAGGCCTACTTCCGGTCCCGGCAGTCCTTCATGGCGCAGGACAAGGCCATGATCAAGCACGACTACCAGCTCGGCCAGGGGTACCAGGGCTTCCTGCGGCAGGGCGGCCCGGCGTACTTCACGCGGAGCGTGGAGGCGGTGGCCGACGTGTGGAACACGGTGCTGAACACGGACTCGGTGTGCCCGTCGCCGCTGCCGCGGCCGTCGGACCGCGCGCTCACGTGGTACTTTGTCGGCGAGATCGAGTTCCTCGTGTCGGTCAAGGACAGTGTGCGCCTGGCGCAGCAGATCTACGAGAACTTCGAGAAGGTGAACCCGCGGATTCCGGAGAGCTACGTGCGCGTGGGCGACATCTTCTACGCGCACGCCTCGCGCGAGGCCCGCGAGCGCGGCGTCCTCGAGTGGCAAAAGGCGTACAGCCTGGGCGGCCCCGGCCGCGCGGACGTGGGGAAGAAGCTCTCGGCGCACTTCATCACCGAGGGCCGCGTCTTCCTCGACAAGGCGGGCAAGCCGGGCGCGGAGGACACGGACCTTCCGAACGCGCTGAACGCCTTCGAGCGGGGCCTCGACTTTGACCGGACGAACGCCGAGGTGGCCACGCTGATCGAGGAGACCAACAAGGCGATCGTCGCGCGCAACGAGCGGCTGGAGACGACCATCAACATCATCGCGAACGGCGAGAAGATCCGCGCCGAGGCCGACAACTTCCGCGACCGGAAGGACTTCGCCAACGCCATCAAGACGTACCGCCAGGCCATCGGCTTCTTCGAGGCCGTGGACGACGAGTTCCGCGAGCAGTCCAACACGGCGAAGGAAAACGTCCGCCGCCTGCGCAAGTCCATCCAGGACGTGATCAGCGACATTCTGGACACGGCCAGCGCGGCGATCGACGAGGGCGACCGGGCCAAGGACTCCAACCGCTTCGACGACGCCATCGCCAAGTACGACACGGTGCCGACCATCGTCAGCGTGATCCCGGACGACGAGCGCCAGAGCGTGAAGGAGGACAAGGACAAGCTGGTCCAGCTCTCCGCCTCGAAGAAGGAGGAGGCCAAAGTGGCCAAGATCCGCTACGAGCAGGCCATGCAGGAGCAGGCCGCCGCCGCCACCGCCGCCCCCGGCGGGGCCGCCCCGGCGCCCGCACCCGCGCCCGCCCCGGCGCAGTAGGGCAACCCCTCCGGCCCGTTTTTCGGAGCCCGCAGCCCCCCGGCTGCGGGCTCCGCGTTTCCGCCCACGGTGAACGCGGCGACCGGATCATGCTATGATTTGGCCCGTCAAAGGGGGGGCCGCCCCATACCGGAATCCGGCAAGGAGCATCCATGAAATTCGTTCCCTCCCGCACAACGAAGAAGAAACTGTTTGACATCCAGCGCCGCGTGGTGGCGAACAAGACGCTGGAGGGGTGGCGCGAGGCCCCCCATGCGGCGGTGCAGCTCGACCTGGACGTGGACGCGGTGCTGGACTGGCTGCGGCGCGCGAAGGAGAACCCCGCGTACACGGGGGTGCGTCTCACCCTGAACGCGGTGCTGCTGAAGCTGATCGCCAACGCCCTGCGCTTCGCCCCGGACCTGAACGCCCACATCTCGTACAGCCCCCTGGCCTCGGTCGGGTCCATCACCTGCTTCGAGGAGGTGAACATCGCGGTGCCCTTCCGCTCCACCGACAGCCGCATGATCACGCCGGTGGTGCGCGACGTGGCGGCGAAATCCCTGGCGGCCGTCTGCTCGGCCATGGAGGACCTGGCGCGGCGGGCGGCGAACACGAATGTGGACCTGCTGCTGCGCAAGGCGGCGGTGGGCGACACGGTGCGGCGGTTGCTGATGTGCGACGTGCGCGTGCTCTGGCGGATCTACGCCAACTTCATCGGCCCCAGGCGCCTGCCCAGCGTGTCCCCGGAGGAGAAACGCCGGTGGGAGGCCACGCCGCCGGAGGAGCGGCTCACGCCGGAAAACCTCTTCAGCGCGACGGTGCTCGTTTCAAACATCGGCAGCACCACGCCGCGCGACTGCCCCATCTCCGTGCCCCTGCTTGACCTGATCGAGCCCCAGACCACGGCCATCGGCCTGGGGTCCATCCGCAGGCAGCCCGTGGCGCGCCTGGTGGACGGCGAGGAGCGCGTCGTCGTGCGCAGCATCCTCCCCCTGACCATTGTGGCCGACCACCGCGCCCTGGACCTGGAGCACGGCCTCCCCTTCATCGAGAAGATCACCGAGTACTGCCTCGACCCCGTCCAGGCGCTGGAGTAGTCTGACCACTCCTCAGCTCCCCGTGATGCCCTCAAGTTTCAAGATGAGTTCCGGAAGTTCGGCATTCACGGTCTGCCACACAAGCGTCATGTCCACGGCGCCCTACTCGTGAATGAGAAGATTGCGGAGTCCAACCATTTCCCGCCAGGGAAGGCCGGGGTGGGCGGATCGTGTCCGGTCAGACATTCTTCTGGCCGCCTCCCCCATGATTTCCAGACGGCGCGCGACAGCATCTTGAAGCTGCGTGTCGGAGACAAATCTCTCCAGGGAAACGCCCTCCAAATAGCGGACGGCCAGCCGAGCCGCCTCGAGAATGTCCAGCAGGTAGGTCCGGTCACGGTCCATACACCAGCTCCGCAGACGACAGAATGGACTCCCGCCGAAGGGGGTTGCCCGCAGCCTCAAGTCCGCGGCGGCTGACGATGTCCACCGGCCTTTCGAGAAGCACGGCCAGCTCGTCCCGCATGCGCACCAGGTCGAAAAGGGTGCGGACCGCGCCGGGCGCAAACGAGACCAGCACGTCAACGTCGCTTTCCGGGTGAAAATCATCCCGCAGCACGGACCCGAAAAGGGACATCTCCTCAACGTCCCATTTCCGGCAGAATGCCGCGATCCGCCCTTTGTCCAGCTCAAGGTTTTTCATGCTCACGATCCCAACGCGGGCCGTTCGCCGGCACCCGGCGCCGGTGGGCCCGCGCGTTGGTTATATACCCTGCGCGTTTCCGTTTCAAGTCGGCCGGGGTCCGCGCGAATATTTTGACGGGTTTCCGCGTTTGGGATACAATCCGTAACGCCGCGCCGGGGCGGATCATGTCCGGCGCGGAAACCCAGGGAGTACCCCCGGCCATGGCCTTTGTCGTCTGCGAGCCCTGCATCAAGTGCAAATACACGGAGTGCGTGGTGGTCTGCCCCGTGGCCTGCTTCCACGAGGGGGCCAACATGCTGGCCATCAATCCGGCGGAGTGCATTGACTGCGGCGTCTGCGTGGACGCGTGCCCGGTCCACGCCATCTTCTCGGAGGACGAGGTGCCGGAGAAGTGGCGGGAGTACATTGACCTGAACCGCGAGCTGTGCGCGGGGTGGCCGGTGATCGAGGAGCAGAAGGAGCCCCTGGAGACGGCGGAGGCGTTCAAGGACGTGGACGACAAGCGCGGCCTCCTCTCGCCCGACCCGGCGCCGCGCGACTAGGCGGCCCGCCATGCGGTTCAAGCTGCTGGCCTGCGACGTGCTCACCCGCGAGGTGGGCTACTGCCTTTTCCGGACGCCGCACACGGTGGACCCCGTCTTCACGGAGAAGGGGGAGCACAACGTGCCGGGGCGGCTGCGGGAGCTGCTCCAGGGACAGATTGACGCCGTCGCCGCCGGGGAAATCCCCTATGACGCCGTGCTCCTGGGCTACGGCCTCTGCGGCAATGCCACCCTGGGCCTGCGCGCGCGCCGGTTCCCGCTGGTGATTCCCCGGGCCCACGACTGCACGACGCTCTTCCTCGGGTCGAAGGAGGCGTTCAAGGAGCATTTCGCCGACAACCCGAGCCAGACCTGGGCGAGCACGGGCTATTCCGAGCGGGGCGCGTCGGTGTTCTCCGACGCCTCGACGCGCGAGTGGACCGGGTCCACGCCGGACCTGGCCAAGCTGGTCGAGATCTACGGCGAGGAGAACGCGAAGTACATCTACGAGACCATGAACGTCACCCATGACAGCGGCTCGGTGTGGTTCATTGACGTGCCGGAGACGCGCTGCGCGGGGGTGTTCGAGCGGGTGGAGGCCCTGGCGGCGGGTGAGGGCAAGGAGCTGCGCCGCATCGCGGGGAGCCTCCGCCTGCTGGAGGGGCTGCTCTCGGGCGACTGGCCGGAGGCCGACTATCTGGTCGTGCCGCCGGGGCACGAGGTGGAGGGGGTGTACGACCTGGACGAGGTCATCCGGGCGCGCCCGGTGTGACCGCGGCCTAGCCCTCGCCCATCTCGCCGAGCAGGCAGTCCGCGCCGCCCTTGACCACGAGCCGGATCTGCTGCCCCTCGATGGCGACCTGGATGGCGTTGAGGTCGAAGGTGTCGGGGAGCACGGCGATGCTCTCGATGTTGTCCCGGGGCACGAGGACGGGGGCGGCCTGGGCGTCCACCTGAGCGCCCCCGGGGAGGTTGCGCCCGACCATCACGCCCTTCGCCTCCAGGACGATCCACCCCTCGCTCTGGGTCTTGACCCTGCCGACATAGGACAGGGCCCGCTGCTCGCGGTAGTGTTTCAGCAGCTTCACGCGCACCATGCGGTCCTTCAGCATGTCTTGTGTCCTCCTCGCGTTGTGGGGGCGCCGCGCCCTTTTTGAGTATAGCACGGCCGGGCCGGGCGCGGCCGGTTCCCCCCCGCTATTCCGCCTCCTCCTCCGCGTCGGCGGCGGAGGGGCGGACGGGCCATTCGTTCTGCGGGGCCATGGGGAAAAGGAACTCCATCTGCTGCCGGCGGATGAAGTGGTAGCGCTTGAGCAGGCGCATGGTCTGGAGGGTCTGCGAGGGGGCGTAGTTCCCCTGCACGCTGAGGCGGTTGAGGATCTCGCCGAGGATCATGGGGAACTCGGCGACGTGGTCCATGCCGTAGCCCTGGAGCAGCTCGACGGCGCGCTGGCGGGGCTTGGGCGAGGCGGACAGCTCGGAGATGACCAGCACGGTCTGGAAGTCGGGGGCGCCGAAGACGTTCTCGGCCAGCGCGCGCACCTCGGGCGACGCCACGCGTCCCAGGATGGGGTTCGACTCGACGACGGACGCGTAGAAGCGGTCGCCGTGCCACGCGCGCACCTCGACCACGGCGCGGCGGAACGCGGCCACCTGCCCCGGCTGGAGCACGAAGTCCGGCGTGACCGCCGCCTCGGGGTGCGACTGCTCCACGAAGAGGAGGGAGGTGTTCTCGGGGGATTCGGACAGCTCCTCGTGGCGCCAGTGGGGCAGCACGTAGAAGCGGTTCAGTTCGAAGAACTCGCGGACGAGCTGCATGTTGAGGTCGCTCACGGCCGGTCCCTTTCCGCGTCGCCGCCCGCCTCGCCGAGGAGCCATTTGGCGCGCTGGCTGCCGGGTTTCAGCTCCAGGATGCGCTCCGCGGCGGCGCGGGCGCCGTCGGGGCTGCCCATTTTCCGGTGGCACCAGCCCTGTCCGGCGAGGATGTCGACGAGGTCAAACTCCTCGTTGTAGACCCGGCACCGGCGGCCGGGCTCCATGCAGCGCTCGGCCTCGGCGTAGTTCTCGAGGGCGCGGGCGAGGTCGCCCGTGAGGGTGTAGATCTGGCCGCGCAGGAAGTAGCCCTCCGGCGCGTCGGGGTTCGTCTCGATCAGCTTGTCGAGCTGCGCGTCCGCCGTGTACAGATGGTTCGACGCCGCCTGGTCCAGCTTCATGGCGTGGGCGGCGCGCCCGGCGAGGTAATGGGCCTCGAAGGGCTCGGCGCCCGCCGCGGCCACCCGCTCGGCGAGGCCGAAGGCGGTGTCCCAGTGCCGCTGCTGGAAGGCGATGTAGCCGAGGCCGAGGGCGGCGCGGGGCGTGTCGGGCCTCTCGTCGAGGACGGCGGCGAAGGCGGCGGAGGCGCGCTCGTGGAGCCCGGACTTGAGGAAGGCGTAGCCCAGCTCCACGCGGGCGAGGGCCATTTTGGGGGTGATGGTGAGGGCGCGCTCCAGGGCGGAGACGGCCTCGGGCACGCGGCCCAGCCGGAGCCAGCAGCGCCCGAGCTGGTACCACGCCGCCGCGAGGGCGCCGTCCAGGGTGGTGGCCTTCTGGAAATGGGCGACGGCCTTCTCGAAGTCGCCCTTCATGGCCGCCGTGAGGCCCTCGTCGTAGTAGCTTTCCGCGTTTTCTCCGCCAAACAGCATCGGGGGTCTCCGTGGTTTGCCGTCCCGCGCCTACAACAGCGTCTCCAGGGCCGCGCGCGCCAGCTCCGGGGGGATGTCCGTCCGGTGGACGACCATGCCCATGCCCGCCGGCACGATGAACTTCAGCGTGCCCGCGCGGGCCTTCTTGTCGTGCTTCATGGCCGCCAGCGTCTCCTCCAGCGGCATCTCGGGCCAGCGCACCGGCAGGCCGAAGGCCGCGCAGCAGGCGCGCTGCCGCTCGGCGAAGGCCGCGTCCACCAGCCCCAGCAGGCGGCCCAGCTCCCCGGCGGCGCACATGCCCAGGGCCACGGCCTCGCCGTGGAGGAAGCGGGCGTAGCCGCTGGCGGTCTCGATGGCGTGGCCGAAGGTGTGGCCGTAGTTCAGGTTGGCGCGCAGGCCCTGCTCCCGCTCGTCCGCGGCGACCACGGCGGCCTTGATCTCGCACGACCGGACCACGGGCACGCGCAGGGCGTCCAGGTCCTTCGCGAGGATCCGCGCGGCGTTCTCCTCCAGGTACGCGAAGAGGTCGGCGTCCGCGATGACGCCGTGCTTGATGACCTCCGCCATGCCCGCCCGCAGTTCGCGGTCCGGCAGGGTGGACAGCATGGCCAGGTCAATGAACACGCCGTCCGGCTGGTGGAACGCGCCGATGGTGTTCTTGCCCAGCGGGTGGTTCACGCCGGTCTTGCCGCCGACGCTCGAGTCCACCTGCGCCACGATGGTGGTGGGAATCTGCACGAAGGGGACGCCGCGCATGAAGACCGACGCGGCGAAGCCCGCAATGTCGCCCGTGACCCCGCCGCCCAGGGCGACGACCAGCCCGGCGCGGTCCATGCCCGCCTCCAGAAAGGCGCCGCAAATCTCCCCCACCCGGTCCAGCCGCTTGCTCTCCTCCCCCGCCGGGAGCGTGTGGACCACGCAGGCCTTCCCCGCCGCGCGCACGCGGTCCAGCACGGCGTCCGCATACAGCGGCGCCACGTGGGCGTCCGTCACCAGACCCACCAGCCCCTTCGGGGCGTGGTCCGACGCGAGGTACGCGCCCAGCCGGTCCAGGGCGTCCGGCCCGATATGGATGTCATACGACCGCGCGCCCAGGGGCATAAAGGGCACATGCACGGTCGTCGAAACACACTCTGCCATGATCATCTCCGGGGCGCCCGCGCGCCCGTGTCCCCGCATTCTATGCACCCGCCCGGCATCCGCGCAACACCGGCGCGCCCGGGAGGGGGCTGGCCGGGGGTGCCGGTTTTTCGTCCGGCGCGATTGCGCTTCGAAGCGGGAATGGCATACACTATAT
>JAKPUV010000559.1 GCA_029554925.1 Candidatus Hydrogenedentota bacterium
GGCCAGCCCGCCCCAGACATACGCGGCGTCGGCCTCCGTCTTGCCCTCCAGGCAGGGGATGCGGTCCGGCGACGGCGTCTCCACCGCCTCCAGCGCGCCCCACCACGCCTTGGGCGTGCGGCGGACCACCCGCGCGCGCACTCGGTCGCCGGGATAGGCGAAAGGCACAAAGCACACCCGCCCGTCCACGCGGCCCAGGCCGTCGCCCCCCGTGGCCAGGGCGGTGATGTCGCAGGTGAAAACCTCTTCAGAGGATGTCATTCAACCCTTTCCGTCGGGGCGCCGTCCGTCTCCGGACCGCGCTCCCGCGCTTCAAGCAGGCACGCCAGCTCGCGCAGGACCCGGTGGGTCCCCGCGCCGGGCGCGCCCTGGTAAAACACCGTGAACACCGCCGGACTCCGCCACCACCGGCCCGGCGCCAGCGGCAGAGGCCCGGGAAGGCGCGCCGCACAGCGCGCCGCATCCGGCGAAAACAGCTCATAGTGCAGCGGGGCGGACGCGCCCAGCAGCATGCCGATCCCGCCCAGTCCCTTCAGTTCCGCCGCCACGGGGACAAAGGCCCCCGCCTCCACCGCCAGCCCGTCCCCATGCCGCACGCCGTCCGCGTCCAGCACCCCCGCGCCATCCCGGCGCAGCGGCAGGCTCTCCAGCACCACGCGCGGCAGCGTCACCGGCGCGGACCCCGCGTTCAGCACCCGCGTCTCGCGGATCACCGCCGGCAGGCCGTGCGGCACCGTGATGTCCATCGTGAACACCAGCGGCCCCGCCATGCGCCGCAGCGTGAGCTGCGCCCCGAAGGCCGAACACGACTCGCTCCACTCCGGCACCGTCTTCGGCCCCTCCCCCGCGCCAAACTCCGCGGGGTCCAGGTCCAGCCCCGGCCCCTCCAGCCACTCCACATACCCCCGCCCCGGAAACACCTGGTGCAGCTCCTCCAGCCGCCCCAGAAAGAGCGACCACCGCCGCTCCACCAACCCGTTCCCCACGGCGGCTACGCCATGGTCTATGCGCGTCCAAGCCCGCGTCACAACAAACCCTCCACGAAGTTCACATCCCGCCGGTCCCGCCTGCCGTGCCGCCGGCGTCCCGCCGGCCTTGTCCGGAACGTCACCACTCCCGCCACCAACCACCCCCACCGCCCGGCATGCCCGCCCCCTGGGACCGCCAGGCTCCAGCCGGACCGCTTCTGCCCCCGTGTAACGCGCCGGAATCGAGGACTCCCAACAAGGGATTACCGCGTCAGCCGGAGCACCGGCGAGAACGCGATTGCCGCGCTTCGCTCGCAATGACCCGGAAACAGGCGCCGTTGCACTGACCGACAACTCCCCCGTCATCGCGAGGGAGCGCAGCGACCGAAGCGATCTCGTTCCCGGCACACCCCGGTCGCCGCACTATCTTACCCGGCCATCCGGACACTTCTCACCCCAGCCGCGCGCGGAGGGTGACGATTTTCTTGGGGCCGACGTCGAAGGTGACGGCGTTTCCGCGGGCGGTCAGGCGTTCTTCGGTCACTTCCTCCAGGGTCACGCGCTCTGCGGAGTGGAGTTTTTTGCCGAAGGCGAGTTTGCCTTTAACCTTTTTCGCCGTGGGGTTGCAGACGCGGATGATCCAGCCGTCGCCGTCCTCGGCGCACTTGAGGGCCGTGAGGAGGAGGGTGTCGGGCTGGAGGTCGAGGAACCCGGCGGTGGGCGGGTTGCCGCCGGGGTGGGTGCCGGCCTGAACGGGCTCCAGGGGCGCGGCGAGGCGCTCGGCCTCGGCGAGGACGCCGCCGGCGGCGTAGTCCCCGGCGTGGGGGTAAAGGAGCCAGGAGAACTCGTGGCGGCCCGGGCACTGGGTGAGCTTCATCTCGGGGTGGGCGTCCCAGCGGCAGCTCACGGTGGTGAGGTTGAGCTCGTAGGCGCGCATGAGCGTCACCACGACGGCGCGCGCGGCGTCCTGGGTGACCTCGTACTCGCGCAGGCCGAGG
>JAKPUV010000575.1 GCA_029554925.1 Candidatus Hydrogenedentota bacterium
ATCGCCGACGGCCGCCGCGACCTGCGCGCCCTCCTCGAGCGGCGGCTGCTGTCCGGATAGTGCGGAGACTTTATTCCGACCCGCTTGATCGGCTTGTTTTTTCGCTCATTTTCGGATAGACTGGTATCAGACCGGTCTGACTGGAGGCTTGTATGGACAGTGTTGGTGCGTATGAGGCGAAGACGCATCTTCTGCGGCTGCTGGAGCGGGTGGCCCGGGGGGAGCGGATTGTGATCACGAAGCGGGGGGTGCCTGTGGCGACGCTTCAGCCGGTGAACCCCGCAGCCACGCAGCCTGCGGGGGAGATCATCGCGGCATTGAAGGCGTTTTCCCGGGGGCGGCGGCTGGAGGGTGTCACCGTCCGCGAGATGATCGAGGAGGGGCGGCGGTGATGGGAGCGCGGTTTGTGGTGGACAATTCCGTCGTGATGTCGTGGTGTTTCGAGGGGGAGAATGACGCCTACGCGCTGAAGGTTCTGGATAGTCTGGCGGAGGGGGAGGCGGTGGTGCCCGCCGTCTGGCCGCTGGAGTTGGGGAACGTGCTCGTGGCGGCGGAGCGCCGGAAACGCCTGGATGAGGCGGCGTCGACGCGGTTTCTGGCGCTGGTGCGGGGGCTGCGGATCACGGTGGAGCAGGAGCCGCCGGAGAGGATGCTTACAGAAGGGATCGCTCTTGCCCGGAGGCACGGTCTCACCACCCACGATGCCTCCTATCTCGATCTGGCGATGCGGCAGGGGCTGCCGCTGGCAACGCTGGACGCCTCGCTGCGGGCGGCGGCGAAGAAGTGCCGCGTGCGGCTGTACGCGCCGTCCGCCTGAACGAAGCGGGCGCTCCGCCTGATCCGGGGGGGCTGCGTCAGTGCGGGGCGGTCACCATGCGCCCGCCAAGGAAGGCGGCGCGCAGGAAGGATTCCGGGGTGCGGGCCTTCTGGGATTTTTCCGGGTCCACGAGCAGGAAATGGGCGGCACGCCCCGGCACGGGCCGCCACGGGGGGCACCGCAGGCCGAGGATGGCTGCGGGCACGGCGGCCGCGCAGGCCAGCGCGGCGGCCAGGGGGATGCGGGTGCGGCGGACGGTGCGCATCACGCCCTCCAGCAGCATGAGCCCGCTGCCCGCGAGGTAATCGGTGCCCTTGAGGGCCACTTTGCCGTCGCACCGCTTCTCGACCGCCTGGCCGAAGAGGGAATACTCCCCCTCGGGCATGCCGGCGAGGTTCACGGCGTCGGACACCAGCAGGGTGCCCCGGCGTCCCTTGACGCGGAAGACCACCTCGAGCACATGGGGCGGCAGGTGGAACAGGTCCGGAATGACGGACACGGCCAGGCGCGGATCGGCCAGCTGCGCCCAGAGGGGGTTGTCGTGACGGGGGATCATGGCGGGGAGCCCGTTGCCGAGATGGGTGCAGAGGGTCGCCCCGGCGTCCGCCGCCGCAAACACTTCCGCGGGCGCGGCGAGATGATGCCCCAGCGAGACCACCACCCCCTCGGCAGCCAGCAGGCGGATGAGACGCCCCGCCCCGGGCCGTTCGGGGGCCAGGGTCACGCAGCGCACCCTCCCCTCCCCCGCGCGCAGCAGACGGCGCAGGTCCCGCAGGGAGGGCGGCAGCACGTGGGCGGCCGGGTGGGCGCCGCGGGCGCCGTCCTCCGGGGAGATGAAGGGCCCCTCGAGATGGATGCCCCCGATCCGCGCGCCGTCGTCGGGCGTCTGGAGGGCGGCGGCACGGGCGATCACCCGGCACCGGTGCTCCAGGGCGTCGAGGGACGCGGTGACCAGCGTGGGCAGCCAGCACCCCACCCCGCTGCGGGCGAGACGGCGGGAAATCTCCAGCACGTCCTCCTCCCGCAGGGCGTCGTCCTGGAGGTCCAGCCCAAAGGCACCGTTCACCTGCCCGTCCACCAGGGGCGGACAGAAGACGCACTGCGGACCGCCCGCGTCCGCCCCGGCGCCGGGGCGCGCCGCGCGGACGGCCATGACCCTCCCCGAGCGGGTGTCCACCTCCACAATGAAGGGCTCGTCGGACTCCGCGAACCTTCCAAGCATCCGGCATGCGGCGGCCATTCCCTACTCCTTCTCTGCCGGGCCGATGATGACACTGTGCGGCTGGGTGGGCGCGGCGGCCGGCCAGACCAGTTTCGCACCGTCCGCCATGCGCGCCTCGAGGTAGTATTCAAAATCCCCGTCGCCGGGAACGTTGGCGGGAATCTCCCCCTCAAACACACCCCGCGCGCGGCGGGGAATGTCGAGGGTCTTCCAGTTCCCCTTTCCCAGGGGCCGCCAGTAGGCGGTCACCGACTCCGCGGGCCGGGCGGCCAGCGTCAGCGCCTTGATCCGCACGGGATCCCCCGCCGCGCGGCAGGAAACGGCGGCGAGGCAGAAGAAGCGGTCGGGACCCGTCCACTCCGTGGAGGGGTGGGCCTCCGGCGGAAGGGGCTCCCCGAGCATTTCCGCCAGCTTCGCCCCCGGCTCCAGCAGCATCTTCGGCAGGGACTGGCACTCGAAATTGGCGATGGTGCCCAGTTCCCCCGGCGTGGACGCGGTCATGAGCAGCCGGGTCATGGCCCGCTCCACGGCGCGCGCGAGGGCAATCCGCGCGGGAAGCACCGCCGCCCGCGCGCGGGCGCGGCGGGCGTCGGCGTCGGGCAGGGCGGCCGCAGCCTCCATCTCCCGGTTGAAATACCCCCAGGCGCAGTTCATGCGGGCCGCCTCGCGCAGGAACTCCAGGGAGCTTCGCCAGTAGAGGTAGCGGTCCGTCGCCCCGGCGCCCGACACCCGGGCGCCCAGCCGCGCGAACTCGTCCACAAACCCGTAGTCGTGGGCAACCATCTCCCAGGGCCGCGGGTCGGGGAAGAAGGTGCCCGGCCCGGTCACCCAGGTGGCGGGGCGGGGCGTGCAGCCGTCGAGACGGGCGAAGAGTTCGGCGGCCTCGCGCGCGATGCCCGGGCCGAACTCGGCGGCCGCCCAGTCGGCGTAGAAGTCCGCAGAGGTGGGGTCCTCGGAAACCATGGGCGCGTCCCCGGAGAAGGTGCCCCATGCCCCGCCGCCGCAGTTGACCCGCACGGCCGCGGCCTCACCCTCCACGGAGATGCCGGAGAGGGCGGGCCAGTCCTTCTTGCGCAGCAGGGAAACCACCACGGCGCCGCCCTCCGGCCGGATGCCGTCAAAGGACAGGTCCAGCGCCCGGTTCGCCCCGCCCGCCTCCTTGAGAATGTCAAAGTCCTCCGCCACCTTCAGTCCCTGCAGGGCCACGTCGAAAACCCGCGCGCCGGGCTCGGTGAAGACCGTCTCGCAGAAGTGGAGGGTGACGGTGTACTCGCCCGGGGGCACGGGAAGAACATACTGGGCGGCGTCCACCCGGACCGTCCGGTAGACCGGGTCGTTGTCCGTGCCCTCGATGTCGGCGGGGGTGTACAGGGTGTTTACGGGAAATCCCGCGGCGGGATTGCGCAGCCGGAAGGCCCCGCCGGGAATGACGGCCGCCGGCCAGTGCTGCGTCCACCCCGCGCGGGCGAGGGCGGCGACGGTGGGCGCGATCACACGGGTGCGCCAGTGGATGCCGAGCAGCCCGTCGCATCCGCGGGACAGGGCGGCGCGCGCGTCGCGGCGCATGCGGCCGGCCCAGAACTGCGGGACGGTCATGGCGGGGTCGTCCTCGATCCACGGGATGGCCCATTTGCCGCGCCCCTGGATCCGCGAGAACCCCTCGTCCACGGGCTCGAAACCCAGGTCGCGGTTGATGCAGCTCATGGCGAAGTCCGCGGGGAGTTTCGCGTCGAGCCAGGCGCGGTCAAACTGGGGGCCGAGCACCCACCCGCAGGTGGCCAGGCCGAAGGGCTTTCCGGTCTTCTCCCAGGCGGCGTGCGCCGCCGCGAGGTCCACGGCGGTCCGCTCCGCCATTTCGGGCGTCGTGCCGCTCCAGGTCCAGTCTTCGGGCGTCCAGAACCAGTAATAGTCCAGGGGATGGGTGCGCAGAATGCGCGTGAAGATGCCCTCGTACACGCGCTCCACAAATTCGGGGTCCACGGCGAGGGCCTGGTCGGCCTGATAATCCCCCCAGGCCTCCCCGCCGCAGTTGACCTTGAGCAGGGTGCCCGGGCCCTCCACGACAATGCCGGCCACGGCGGGCAGCTCCACCACCCTGCCGAAGGCCACGTCGAGCGACCCGTCGGTCACCTCCACGGCGTCGAACACGGCGTCAAAGGCCCGGTTCTTGCCGACGCGCGCGAAAACGTCCAGCTTCTCAATGACTTTCGCGCCCTCCAGCGACACGTCGAAAACCCGCGCGCCGGGGGTGTCATAGGCGACCTCGCAAAACTTGAGCGTCACGCGGTGGGTGCCGGAGGGCACCCTGAAATGGTAGGAGTCCAGATTGTACCGGACCGTCTGGTAGACCGGATCCTCCTCCGTGTCGGCGATGGGGCTGCCGTAGCGCGCCACGGAACCGCCGCGCGCGTGGATCACGTCGGCCGGGTCGGCCGCCTCGGCCATGAGATACGGCGGAATCCGCAGGGGCGTCTCGGTGCCGACGCAGGTTTTCACGCCGAGGGCGCGCGCCAGGGTGAACGCCTCGCGCAGCACCGCCCCCGTGCGGTTAAAGACCTCGTTCTTCTCCTCCTCCGTCTTGGGCGCGGGCATCAGGTCGCGCAGGTAGTCCGCGCCGTAGACATCCTCCTCGAACAGCATTCCCGCCCCGCAGCAGAACGACGACGTGTCCCGGCTGCGGAAGCCCCAGCCGGAATTGACGCCCGTGTTGATGTACTGCGTCGCGTAGGACCTGCGCGGGCGGCCGTCCCCGCCGACGTCCTCCGGCGTCCCCACCCAGACCGTCGGTTCGGCCAGCGGGTAGGTGTGCAGCCCGATAAAGTTCATGCCCATTTTGGGGAGCTGGGCGATGTTGGCCAGATAGTTGTCCCGGCTCCACCAGTCGGGCCCCTCGGCGAAATCATGAAAGGGCTGGATACCCCTGAGGGCAAAGAGGGGCGCGCCCTTCTCGTCCAGCAGCGGCACGGCGAAAGGGGTCCGCTCGTCCGGCAGCACGTCGCCGTGCAGGTAAAACCGCACCCCCAGCCGCTCGGCGAACCGGTAGACGCCGTAGAGCAGGCCGGCCTCGTCGCCGCCGGAAATCAGCAGCCTGCGCCACCGCCCCTCCTTCACGGTCAGCAGGCGGTACTCCTGGGGGCGCAGGCCGACATCGTCCGTGGAGAGCACCAGCGCGTGGCCGCGCGGCTCCCCGGTGAACGGGAGCAGCTCGCCGGAACACGCCAGCACATACCGGCGGAGCTCCCGGGCCGCGTAGGCCATGAGCGGGGGGGCGTCGTCCGGGCAGACAATCACGGCGGTGGCCGCGAATGCGGGCCCGCCGGCCGTCAGGGCGGAGAAGAGCACCGCCAGGCAGCATCCGGTTAGAATAGCCTTGTTCATCGTTTCCAGCCCTCGTGTCCCGACCTGCGGGCGGCCTCCGGTCACGGGAGGCACGCCGCGGTTACTATACGAAATTCCCCGCCCACGCGGCATACGTTTGGTCCTCCATGTGTTTTGAAACAGCGACCCCTGGGGGAAACCCGGCGCGTAGAAGCGGGGTCATAGGAAACCAACCAAGGGAGCCGCATCATGTTGTCAAGAGTTTTTCTCTCCGTTGTCCTCATGGCGGCCGCCGGCGCCGGCGCCCAGGAATTCAAAGCGGGTATCGCGGTGCGGGACATCACGCCCCAACAGCCGGTGCCCATGTGGGGCTACGGCGCCCGGCATGACTACCTCTCCACGGGCGCCAACATGCCCCTGCACGCCAAGGTGCTGGTGCTGGACGGCGGCAACGACAAGGTGGCCCTGGTCGGACTGGACATCGGCCGCGGCCCCACCTACGCCATGATGGAGCGTATCGAACAGCGGGTGCGCGAGGAGGCGGGGGTCGGCTGCGTGCTGGCGGTGGGCTGCCACACCCACCACGGGCCGGTGATCGAGCTCCTCGACCAGCCCGGACTGGGCCAGGGAAAATTTGACGCGTCGGTGGCGTACGCCAAACAGCTTCCGGAAACCCTGGCCGACGCCATCGTGGAGGCGGCGAAGAACGCCGTGCCCGCGGCCATCGGCGTCGCCGTGGCGGAGACCGACCTGAACCGCAACCGCCACAGCAGGAAGGAGCCCAAGGTGCGGGATCCGCGCCTGTCGGTGATCCGGGTGGACGACCTGGACGGCAAGACCCTGGCCGTGATGGCCAATCTGGCGGCCCATCCCGTGCTCGAGAGCATCATGGACCGGAAGTTCAGCGCGGACTGGGTGGGGTACATGCAGCAGGGGGTGGAGGCGGAACTGGGAACCATGTGCATGTTCATGCAGGGCGCCTCGGGCGACATGTCCCCCAACACCAACACCGAGAGGAAAGGCCCCGATGGCTTCGGGAAGGCCGTGGCGGCGAAGGTGGCCGAGATGGCCAAGGCCATCCAGCCCGCCGTGCCCGCGCAACCCGGCGTCACGCACCTGCACCGCAGCTTCTCCGGCCCGTCCCGGCTGGACTTCAAGAACCCCATCGTGGTGGGGACCCTGAGCCAGGCGTTCTTCCCCGAGCTCATGGCCATGCTGGTGGAGGTGCCGGACAACACGGTGACGGCGAAGCTGACCACCGTGGTGGTTAATGGCGACCTTGCCTTCGCTGGGGTTTCTGGCGAGCTGTTCTCCGACCTGTCCAACCAGATCAAGGCGCAGTCCCCCGTGGCGAACACCCTGGTGTTCGGCTACTGCAACGGCCACTGCATGTACATCCCCACCGAGTCCGCCGTGGGCGAGGGCGGCTACGGCGCCGACCCGACGGTGGCCTGGGTGCCCGTGGGCACCGGGGAAAAGATCGCGGCGCAGGCCGCGGCCGACCTGAAAGAACTGGGCGCGAAGTAGCGGACACGGTCCGGACAGGGCGGACGGCAGCTCCGCCCCCCCCCCGGCGGCATGACAAAGCCCCCGCCTCCAACAGGAGGCGGGGGCGTTTTCTCGGGGGAAACCGGCCCGTGCCGGGATTCGGCCTAGCGCTTGGAGAACTGGAACCGCTTGCGCGCGCCGGGCTGTCCGGGCTTCTTGCGCTCGACCTCGCGCGCGTCGCGGGTCAGCAGGCCCGCCGTCCGCAGCGCGGGGCGCAGGTTCTCGTCGTTCTCCGCAATGGCGCGGGCGATGCCGAGCCGCAGCGCGCCGGCCTGGCCCGCAAGGCCGCCGCCGTCGCACCGGGCGCGGATGTCGAAACTGTCCTTGAGGCCCAGCAGGTCCAGCGGCTGCGTGGCGACCTGCACCAGGGTCTCGCGGGCGAGATACTCGCCCACGGGGCGCCCGTTCACCATGTACTTGCCGGTGCCCGGGATGAGGCGCACGCGCGCCGTGGCGCGCTTGCGGCGGCCGACCGTCACGATTTCGTTCGTTTTCGGGTCAATCACGTGTCATTTCTCCTGCGCGGCAGTCGCCGTTAGAACTCGTAGGGTTCGGGGTTTTGCGCGGCGTGCGGATGGTCCGTGCCGGCGTAAAGGCGGAAGTGGGTGGCGAGGCTGCGGCCGAGGCTGTTGTGCGGAAGCATGCCGCGGATCGCGATGTCCAGCGTGGACGTCGGATCCTTCAGCATCATGTCGGACATCCGCGTCTGCTTCAGCCCGCCCTTGTAGCCCGAATGACGGTAGTACATCTTGTCCGTCATCTTCGTGCCGGTCACGACCATCTTGTCCACGTTCACCACGAGCACGTAGTCGCCGCATTCAAGGAACGGGGTGAACTCCGGCTTGTGCTTTCCGCGAAGCACCTTCGCCACTTCCGCGGCGATGCGGCCCATGGACTTGCCTTCGGCGTCCATGACCAGCCATTTCCGCGTAACTTCCCCCTGCTTGGGGATGTAGGTTTTCACGAGGCAATCCTCCAGAAACACTGTTGCCTGATTTTTCGGGGTCAAAAAACACACACTGCACGATTTGTAACGGGACTGGAAGGATACCAAACGAAGGCGGGGGGAATCAACCTTTTCCCGCCGCGCCGTCAGGCCCGCCCGCGTGTTCCCGGCGCTGGAGGTTCCAGAGCTTGGCATATTTGGTGAAAACGGAGAAGGCGGAGAGCCCGCAGAGGACCAGCCCGTGGTAGCCGTCGAGGAAACCGAGCCGGAAAACGTACATTTTCAGGAAGCGGTGCAGGGGGCGCAGGGTGAGGTCGACGGCCGTGGCGCGCTTCCCCCGGTCGTGGGCGTCGCGGGCGCCCCAGGTGGTAAAGCGCTGGAAGGTGGTGAAGTACTCCTCAAAGGTGCGGTAGGTGTCGTGGTACATCACCTCGGTGATCCGGCCCGTGGGGCCGTCCACCACAACGCGGGAATGGACGCGCTTGTCAAGGTAGCGCCCCTTGGCGGTGCGGAAGAGGCGCAGATTGTAGTCCTTGTGCCAGCCGCAGTGCCGGATGAGTTTCCCGAGGAAATAGGAGTGGCGCAGGATGTCGTAGCCGTCGAGGGAGGCGGGGTCCTGGATGATCCCCTTGATGCGCCCGGCCAGGGCGTCGGAGACCCACTCGTCGGCGTCCAAGACCAGGGTCCACTCCGTGGTGATCTGGGGGAGGGCCCAGTTGCGCTGGGCGGCGGCGTTCTCGTAGGGGTGGGTGACCACATGGGATGTGTGCGCCCGGGCGACCTCGTCGGACCCGTCGGTGGTGTTGGGATCCACGACGCAGAAAAGGTCGTCCGCCCAGGAAACGCTCTCCAGGCAGCGTTTCAGGCGGTCGCCCGCGTTGGGCACGAGGGTCAGCACGGTCAGGTCGCCCACGGCAGATCCCCCCCTTCGGGTTCGGTCCCGTCCAGCAGCCGGGTGTACACCGCCAGAGTGCCCTCGATCATTCTCTCGGCGGAGAAGGCGGCCTCGGCCAGCTCCCTGCCCGTTTTCGCCATGATCCGGGCGTCTTCCGGCTTCCGCAGGCATTCGGCCACGGCGGC
>JAKPUV010000596.1 GCA_029554925.1 Candidatus Hydrogenedentota bacterium
ACGGCCTCAAGCCCGTCGGCGACCTCTGCGACGAGCTGGGCCTGAAATTCGTGGTGTGGTTCGAGCCGGAGCGCGTGGCCAAGGGGTCGGAAATCGCGCGCGAACACCCGGACTATGTGTTCGGCGGGGGGGAGGGCGGCCTGTTCCGCCTGGACCTTCCCGAGGCGCGGGAGTGGCTGACGGAGCTGCTGTCCCGGCGCATCGCGGAGTCGGGCATTGACATCTACCGAAACGACTTCAACATCGACCCGCTGGACTTCTGGCGGAGGAACGACGCGCCGGACCGGCGCGGCATCACGGAGATCCGGTATGTCGAGGGGCTGTACCGCATGTGGGACGACCTGCGGGCGCGGCATCCGGGGCTGATGATAGACAACTGCGCCAGCGGCGGCCGCCGCATTGACCTGGAGCTGTGCATGCGCTCCATTCCCTTCTGGCGCAGCGACACGAACTGCTCGCCCAGCCACTGCGACTGGAACCAGGCGCAGACGCTGGGGATGTGCCCCTATGTCCCGCTGAACATGGCCTGCGCCTGGCAGCCGGACGCCTATGAGATGCGCAGCGCGGGCACCGCCGGGATCATCTGCCAGTGGCACTACATGGACGGCGGCTTCCCCCTGGAGGAGGGCCGGAAGGCGCTCGCGGAGGTGATGGAAAACCGCCCCTACTGGTACGGCGACCTCTATCCCGTCGCGGGGTTCTCGCCGGACGAGGGGCACTGGTGCGCCTTCCAGTTCCACCGCCCCGACCTGGACGCGGGGCTCGTGCTCGTGTTCCGCCGCGCGAAGTCGGCCTACACCGGCATGGCGGCGGGCCTGCGCGGCGTGCGTCCCGACGGGTCCTACGAGGTCACGTTCATTGACGGGGACCACGCGCGAACGACCAAGACCATGACCGGCGCGGAGCTGGGCGCCACGGAGCTGCGCCTGCCGGAAGCCCGCGGCAGCCTCATCGTGCGGTACCGCGCCGCCGGGTGATCCGGGCGTGAATCTTTTCTGTGGCGGACGGGGGCGGCAATGCCCTATGATGTCCGCGCGGCGGGACGGGCCGCGAACGCCATGGAGAGGGTCCGATGGCCAAGGGCAAGTGGTACACGCGGTGGTGGTTTGTCGCGCCCGTCCTGGTGCTGGTCGTGCTGGCCGGCGTCGCGCTGGCACGCATGGGCGGCATCGAGGTCGTGGAAAACAAGGCGGCGCTGAAGGCCCCCGGGGAGGGGCCCGCGGAGTTCAGCATCCTCACGTACAACGTGCAGGCGCGGCCGTGGTTCGACGACGCGCGCCACAAGTTCAAATACATCTCGCCGCTGACCAACCGCTTCGACATCTGCGCCTTCCAGGAGTGCTTCAAGCAGCACGGGCTGCTCTGGGCGGCGGCGGAGCACCCGGTCAAGGTCTATCACAGCGCCCTGCGCAACCCCTTCAAGATCGTCGGGTCCGGGCTGGGCATCCTCGGGAAGTTCCCCCTCGTCGCCACGGACGAGATCCGCTACGCCGACCCCGGCGACTTTCAGAACTGGCCCGCCTCCAAGGGCGTGCTCATGGCCCGGTTCAACGTCAACGGCATGATGGTGGACGTCTACACGACCCACATCGCCGCGGGCGGCAAGCCGGACTCCCGGCGGGCCAAGCCCGCCCAGACGGCGGAGATCGTGGAGTTTGTCCGCCGCGCCTCGCCGCCGGAAAACGCCGTCATCCTGCTGGGCGACTTCAACATGCGGCCCAGCCGCGGCCCCG
>JAKPUV010000608.1 GCA_029554925.1 Candidatus Hydrogenedentota bacterium
GCAGCGCCGGCACTTGATGCATTTGCCGTTGTCCCGCACCAGGGCGGGGGTGGACAGGTCCATGCGCGCCGCGGCGGTTTCGCCCTCGTAGCGGTTCTCATGGATGCCCAGTTCGTGGGCGAGCTGCTGGAGCTCGCAGTCCTCGTTGCGGTCGCAGGTCGTGCAGTCGCCCGCGTGCTCCGAGAGGAGCAGCTCGACGACGGTGCGGCGCGCCTCGCGGACGCGGCGGCTGTTGGTGCGCACGACCATGTTGGGGGTGACGGGGGTGGAGCAGGCGGCGGCGAGGGCGCGGGCGCCCTCGACCTCGACCAGGCAGACGCGGCACGCGCCGATGCACTGGATGCCCTCAAGATAGCAGAGCGCGGGGATGCGGATCCCGGCGGCGCGGGCCGCCTGGAGGATGGACATCCCCTGCTCCGCCTGCACGGCGGCGCCGTTGATGGTGAGATTCACCGTTGCCACAGTTGTCTCGCTCATGGTTGTCTCCTTGGCGTTCAAACGCGTTTGCCGAATTCACACCGGAGACAGCGCTTCGCCTGGCGCGTGGCCACGGGCGCTTCCCAGCAGTGCTCGACTTCCTCGAAACTGTTCTTGCGACGCTCCACGGGGATGGTGGGCATCTTTTCCCGGGCGAAGGGGGCGGGGGCCTCCTCGGGGTCGAAGGCGACCGGCACCGGCTTGTCCGTGCGCCAGAAGGCGTGGTTCGCCCCCGTGAGCATGTGGTCGATGCCGACGGCCGCGCGCTCGCCCGCGGACACCGCGCCAACCACGGAGTCCGGACCCGTGACGGCGTCGCCGCCGCCGAAGATCCAGCCCACGCTGGTCTGGCCCGTGACCGGGTTCACCTCGATGAACTGCTTGTTCTGCTTTTTCACCGCGACCCCGCCCAGGAGGGAGTCGAGGTCCAGCGCCTGGCCGATGGCCGAGATGACCTGGTCGGCCGGCAGGACGAAGGAGTCGCCCGCGGCCTCGGGGCGCCGGCGTCCGCTGCGGTCGAAGCCCGCCAGGGCCATGTGGCGGCAGCGCACGCCGCAGACCCTGCCGTTCTCGGTGAGGATGGCCTCGGGGAGGGTGAGCATCATGAGCTCAACGCCCTCGTGCGTCGCCTCCTCGATCTCCTCGTCGTAGGCCGGCATGTCCTCGCGGCTGCGGCGGTAGACGATGGTGACGGTCTCCGCGCCCAGGCGCAGGGCCGTGCGCGCGGCGTCCACGGCGGAGTTGCCGCCGCCGACGATGATGACCTTCTTCCCGACGGGCACGGACCCGCGCATGTTGTAGGTCTTGTTGAACTCCATGGCGTCCACGACGCCGTCCGCGTCCTCTCCGGGAATGCCCATCTTGGAGCCCTGCGGCGCGCCCACGCCGAGGAACACGGCCTCGTAGCCCTGCTCCTTCAGGCCCTCCAGCGTGAAGTCCCGGCCGAGCTTTTTCCCGGTCTGGATTTCGACGCCCATGTTCTCGATCATGCGGACCTCGCGGGCGAGGATCTCGCGGGGCAGGCGGTAGGCCGGGATGGCCTGCACCAGCATGCCGCCCGGGCGCTCCTCGGCCTCGAAGATCTGCGGCTTGTAGCCCATGCGCGCCAGGAAGTACCCGCAGGAGAGCCCGGCCGGGCCCGCCCCGATGATCGCGATCTTCTTCTTCGCGTTCTCGGGGTTCTCGCGCACGTCGGGCAGCTGCACGGTGACCTCCTGGTCCGCCATGAAGCGCTTGACCCCGCGGATGGCCACGGACTCGCCGTCCACCAGGGTGTGGCGGCATTTGGTCTCGCAGGAGTGGAAGCACACGCGGGCGCACACGGCGGCCAGCGGGTTCCGCTCTCGGTGCAGGCGCAGCGCCTCGGCGATGCGGCCCTCGCTCACCAGCGCCAGGTAGCCCGGAATGTCCACGTTGGCCGGGCAGGCGCTGCGGCAGGGGGAGTCCACCAGCGACGGGCAGATGCCCGGCGTGCACTTTTTCTGGCGGATGTGCTCCTCGTACTCGTTGCGGAAGTGGCGGATGGTCGAGAGCACCGGGTTGGGCGCGGTCTGGCCGAGGCCGCACAGCGACGTGTCGCGGACCTGCTTCCCGAGCTCCTCCAGCTTCTCGATGTCGCCCTCCTCGCCCTCGCCGTTGCAGATGCGCGTGACGATTTCGAGCATGCGCTTGGTGCCCACGCGGCAGGGGACGCACTTCCCGCAGGACTCCTCCTGGACGAACTCCAGGAAGAAGCGGGCGACGTCCACCATGCAGTGGTCCTCGTCCATGACGACGATGCCGCCGGAGCCCATGATGGCGCCGAGCTCCTGCAGGGACTCGTAGTCGAGGGGGGTGTTCAGGTATTCGCGGGGGATGCAGCCGCCGGACGGGCCGCCGAGCTGCGCCGCCTTGTACTGCTTGCCGCCGGGGATGCCGCCGCCCACGTCGTGGACCAGGTCGCCGAGGGGCATGCCGATCGGCACCTCGACCAGGCCGGCGTTGACGATGTTGCCGGCCAGGGCGAACACCTTGGTGCCCTTGCTCTTCTCGGTGCCGTACTGCGCGTACCACGCGCCGCCGTTCAGGATGATGGACGGCACGTTGGCGTAGGTCTCGACGTTGTTCAGGATGGTGGGCTTGCCCCACAGCCCCTTGACCGCCGGGAAGGGCGGGCGGGGCCGCGGCTCGCCGCGCTTGCCCTCGATGGAGGTGATGAGGGCCGTCTCCTCGCCGCACACGAAGGCGCCGGAGCCCATGCGGATTTCCAGGTCGAAGGAGAACCCGGAGCCGAGGATGTTCTCGCCCAGCAGCCCCGTCTCGCGGGCCTGCTCGATGGCCATGCGCAGGCGCTCCACCGCCAGCGGGTACTCTGCGCGCACGTAGACATAGCCCTGTGGCGCGCCGATGGCGCACGCCGCGATGGCCATGCCCTCGATCACGCTGTGGGGGTCCCCCTCCAGCACGCTGCGGTCCATGAACGCGCCCGGGTCGCCCTCGTCCGCGTTGCACAGGGCGTACTTCATGTCGCCCTCGGACTTGCGGGCGAAGCTCCACTTCATCCATGTCGGGAAACCCGCGCCGCCGCGGCCGCGCAGGCCCGAGGCCTTCATCTCCTCGATGACCCCCTCGGCACCCAGCGCGCCGAGGGCCTTCGCGAGGGCCTGGTAGCCGTCCGCCGCGATGTAGTCCCCGATGAGCTGCGGGTCGATCTTCCCGCAGTTGTGCAGCGCCAGCTTCGTCTGCTTGGCGAAGAAGGGGATGTCGTCCCTGCGCGGGATCGGCTTCCCCTCGGCGTCCTTGCGCAGGAGCCGCTCCACGAGCTGGCCCTTCTGCAGGTGCATCGCGACGATGTCCGCCGCGTCCTCGGGGGCCACGTGCTCGTAGAAGATGTCGTCAATCTGGATGAGGGGGCCGGAGACGCACGGGCCCATGCAGCCCGTGTGCACCATGCGGACGTGGACGTCCGTCATGCCCGCCTTCGCCAGGGCGTCCTTCAGCGCCGTCTCCACCTTGAAGGCGCCCGAGGCGATGCATCCGCCGCCCGCGCACAGCAGAAGGGTCTTGCCGCTGAACGCCGCCAGCTCCTTCCGGCGGGCGTCGCGCGCCGCGTTGAGGTCGGCGACCGAGGTGATCTTGGTGCTCATGACACGCCTCCTTTCCCGTCCGCCCCGCTCTCGCGGTACTGGTCGAGGATTTTCGCAATCTGGGTCGGGCGCACGCCCTGGTGGACATCGTCGTCCACCACGACGACCGGCGCGAGCCCGCAGGCGCCGAAGCAGCGCCCCACGTCCAGCGAGAAGTCCCGGTCATCCGTCGTGCCGCCCACATCCACCTTCAGCGCGCCCTTCAGCGCGTCCAGCACGTCCTTGCCCCCGCGCACATAGCACGCCGTGCCGAGGCACACGCGCACCAGGTGCTTGCCGCGGGGCTGGGTGGTGAAGAAGGAATAAAAGCCGACCACGCCCGCCACTTCACTGAAGGACTTGCCCAGGGTCTCGGCGATCTTCTTGAGCGCCGGCTCCGGCAGATAGCCGAATATGCTCTGGGTGATCTGGAGGACGGGGATCAGCGCGCCGGGCGTGTCCTTGTAGTCCGCCAGCACGGCGTCCAGACGTGCCAGGAGATCCTCCTCCGTGGCCGTCTCGGAACAGACACATGCATCTTTTCGTACCTCTGTCATACAAGACCTCCATGCCCCGTCAGGAGCGGTTGCGTGTTGCGTTTCCACACAGCTGACCACGGACGGACTTCCGGCGGCTTTCCCGGCAAGCAGAGAATACTTCGGAAGCCCGGGACAGGATAGCACAAGTCTTTGCAAAAGAAAAGCAAAAATGAAAAATTCAAGAAATTAGAGGCTGATAGAACATTCGATTAGCAGCATAATCACAAGAAACTGAGGCTATACCTAATGTTCGGTATACAAAACCCGCCTGCGCGTACCGAACGGTCGGTAGGGCTGCGGCGGCCTTTCCAGCGGTCCCAAGCCCGTTTCGGGTATCCGGAAAAAGTGCCCCCCGAAGCGCGTCGCGTCCGTGTCACCGCCGCAGGGAGAAAGATTGCCGTTGACGGATGGCCGGAGCTTGGTTAGAATGGCTTTGGCCGGACGGGGCCAACAGCACAGGAGCGAGACAATGGAGCACAGGCATTCGGGGTGTTGCGGCTGTTCGCTGGAGGGGATGAAACGGCGTTCGTTCCTTGCCGCGCTGGGCGGGGCGGCGGGGGCGACGGCGGTGACGGGCTGCGCGACCTCGGCCCGGGAGCGGGGGGCGGTGACGCCGCGCGTTCGCCCGACGGTGGCCAAGAAGACGCTGGTGGTGCAGCCGGTGCTCGCCGCGGAGATTTACGAGCGGCGCGAGGCGACGAGCTGGCGGCCCTGGGGGGGCATCAAGACCGAGGGCGATGTGCAGACCGAAATGGTGCGCATCAACCGGGAACTGTCGGGCCTGAAGGCGAAGGCGGAGTTTCCGCTGGAGATCCGGCCGCTGAAATGGGTGCGCGGCGGCGACAAGGCGGCGGCGCTGCGCGACGGCGACGCCGACCTGATGCTGATCTACGGCGCGTCGGGCGAGCTGGAGCCGCTCCTGTCCGACAAGCGCAACAACCTGGTGTTTGTCCGCCACCGTTCCGGCCCCGTCTACCTGTGGTACGAAATTGTCAGTCCGCGGCTGCTGCGCAAGACGGTGGACGAGCTGGGCCAGCCGGGGCTCATGCCCGCCGACGTGGTGGTGGACGACTATGACGACGTCCTGTGGCGCATGCGCGCGTGCTACGCCCTGAAGAACACTGTCGGCTCCACGGTGGTGTGCCTGGGCGGCGCGTCCGGCTGGGGCCAGGGCGGCCAGAAGGCACCCGACATCAGCGCCACGACTTGGAAAATGAACCTCGTGAACTATCCCTACGAGGACCTGGCGAAGCGCATCGCCTCGGCGCGGAACGACCCCGCGCGGGTGCGCAAGTCTGAGGACGACGCGAAGGCCTACGTGGACGACCCCAAGATCAAACTGGAGACGGACATGGGGTATGTGTCCCGCGCCTTTCTCCTGACGGAGGTGTTCGAGGACGTGATGGCCGACCACGGCACCGACGTGTTCACCATTAATAACTGCATGAGCGTGATCATGCCCATGTCCGAGACGACGGCCTGCCTGTCCCTGACGCTGCTCAACGACTCGGGGAAGCTCGCCTTCTGCGAGTCCGATTTCGTGGTGATCCCGTCCGGCGTGCTGCTGCACCACGTCGCGTCCACGCCGGTGTTCCTGCAGGATCCGACCTATCCGCACCACGGGGTGATCACGCTGGCCCACTGCACGGCCCCGCGGCGGATGGACGGCAAGACGCTGGAGAAGGCGGTGATCCAGACGCACTTCGAGTCCGACTACGGCGCGGCGCCCAAGGTGGAGATGCGCCTGGGCCAGACGGTCACGGTGATAGACCCCGACTTCAACAACCAGCGGTGGATCGGCTTCCGCGGGCAGGTCGTGGAGAACCCGGCCATGGACATCTGCCGCGCGCAGGTGGACGTGAGCATCGAGGGCGACTGCGCCCTTCTTGCCCGCGAGATGCGCGGCTTCCACTGGATGCTTTCCTACGGCGACCACCTGAAGGAGACGGGCTACGCCCTGAGCAAGCTGGGGATCGGCTGGCTCAACCTCGGCACCGGCAACGCCCTCGAGGCGTAGTCCGGACTAACACAAAAGAAACCGCCCCGGTCCGCGTCAGTTGCGGGCCGGGGCGGCGGTGTTACCGTTGCCGCCTCAGGAGCGCGTTGCGGGAGGAGATCATCGGCATCTTGTACCTTTCGAAACACCACGTCGAAGACGATGCCCAGCGGTGATTACGGGCTTGACGCCGGGCGCTGTCTTGGTCCCCCCTTCAGACATTTTATGGGGCAGATCAAGTTTTTTCAATGGAGTTTTCCACCGGGTTTTCCACCGGGTTCGGGGGGAAACCAGCTGGCGTGCTTTCTCAATGACTGGACGTGTCGGACGTCGCTGTA
>JAKPUV010000616.1 GCA_029554925.1 Candidatus Hydrogenedentota bacterium
ATGGCCAGCAGGGCGTTCTGCTCCGACATGCCGTGGCCGTTGTCCTGCACCTCGATGAGCTGGCGGCCCGCCGCCACAATGCGCGCGACAATGCGGGTGGCCCGGGCGTCGAGGGCGTTCTCCACCAGCTCCTTCACCACGGAGGCGGGGCGCTCGACGACCTCCCCGGCGGCGATCTTGTTCGCCACGTCGTCGGGCAGAATCCTCACATTGGGTATGTCCGAAACCGATGCCATGCCTGCGGCTCCCGGCTGCCGTTCCCGCCCATTTTCCGCGATACCGCCGCCCCGCTTCAACCGGGCCATTTGACTGCGGCTCCGGCATGCCCTACACTATACACCGTCTGACGGACGGATTTGTCAACCGGCGCCCGCGCGCCCGGAGGAACACGCATGCGATCCGCACTTTCCCTGGCCCTTCTGGCCGCCATTTGCCTGACGGGCGCCGCCGCCCACGCCGAGGGGCAGCCCGTGAAAATGCTCTTCCTGAGCAAGTCGGCGGGGTTTGAGCACGATGCGATCAAGCAGGAAAACGGCCAGCCCAGCGTGGCGGACACGATTCTCACGGAGGTGTGCAAGGGGCTGGGCATCGAGCTGGTCTGCACAAAGGACGCCAGCCTGATCAACGCCGAGAACCTCAAGAACTACAAGGCGGTGATTTTCTACACCACCGGGTACCTCACCGAGGCCGGCTCCGACGGCCAGCCCCCCATGGGCGAGAACGGCCTGAAGGAGCTGCTGGACTGGATCAACGCGGGCGGGGGGTTCTTCGGCCTGCACTCCGCCACGGACTCCTTCCACAGCAAGGGGGACGAGGTCAGCCCCTACATTGAGATGATCGGCGGCGAGTTCGAGACACACGGCCAGCAGTTCAAGGGGGCCCTGCGCGTGGTGAGCCCCGGCCATCCGGCCGTTGCCAGCCTGCCCGACGGCTGGGAAGCCTTCGAGGAGTGGTACATCAACAAGAACCTCAACACCGCGAAGATGCACGTGCTGGCGCTGCTGGAGGTGGGGGACAAGACGCGCGAGCGCCAGCCGAAACTCTACAACATCCCCGACTACCCGATCGTCTGGTGCCGCGCCTACGGGCAGGGCCGCGTGCTGTACAACGGCCTCGGCCACAACAAGGCCGTGTGGGAGGCCGACGTGTTCAAGAAACTGGTCGCGGACAACCTGAAGTGGGTGGCGGGCCAGGGGGAATTGAAGGCCGACCCCAACTACGACCAGGTCGTCCCCAAGACCATCGAGAAAAAGTGACCGACCCCCCGCAGTGATTTGCACGCCGCCGGACACCGTGCGGTCCGGCGGCGTTTCCTGTTGAAAGGCCCCTCCGAATGGACTGTGACATGCGGTTTCGCGTGGA
>JAKPUV010000618.1 GCA_029554925.1 Candidatus Hydrogenedentota bacterium
CGGATCGCGGGGCCGCTCAGGCCGCCCACGATGTTGCTGAGGATCGGCCGCCGGGTTTCCGGGTCAATCCCCATGCCGAGCAGCGTGTTGATGAGCGCGAGGCCGTCGGCCCCCGCCTCCTCCGCCGCGAGGGCGGGCTCCGTGATGTCCATCACGTTGGGGACAGCTTGATGAAGACGGGGAGTCTGGTGGCCGCCTTGACCGCGCGGGTGTACTCCGCCACGCGCTCCGGCGACTGGGACACCAGTTTGCATCCCCGCGTCTTGGCGTCGTGGACGTTCGGGCAGGAGAGGTTGGCCTCGATGGCGTCCGCCCCCCCCTCCCGCTCCAGGATTTCGGCGAGCTGCGCGTATTCGTCGGGGGAATACCCGTAAATGTTGCCGATGACGGTGCAGCCCTTCTCCCGGAGGAAGGGCAGCTTGTCGCGCAGATAGGCCTCGATGCCCACGTTCTGCAGGCCGATGGCGTTGAGCATGCCCGCGGGCGTCTCCACGAGGCGGGGCGGGCGGTTGCCCGCGCGGGGCTGGAGGCTGAGGCTCTTCACCGTGACCGCGCCCAGGCGCGCCACGTCGAAGTAGCGGTCGTATTCCTGCCCGTAGCCGAAGGTGCCCGACCCCACGGTCACGGGGTTCTTCATGGCCAGGCCGCCGATGTTCACCTGCATGTTCACGCTTGCTGCGGACATTTCACCGTTTCCCTCAGGCGGACCAGTTGATGATGCGCGAGTCGAAGACGGGGCCGTCGGAGCAGACGCGCACCATGCGCTCCGCCTCGATCTCCACGTTGGCCTCCACGACGCAGCCCATGCACACGCCGTCGCCGCAGGCCATGAGCGCCTCCAGGGAGGCGAAGCAGGGGGCGTCCAGCTCCGCGCAGACATCGTGCACGGCGCGCATCATGGGCATGGGGCCGCAGCAGTACACCACGGTGTCCGGCCCCGGATTCAGGGTGCGCAGGGCGTCCGACGCGAAGCCCTTCATGCCCGCCGACCCGTCGTCCGTGGCCAGCACCACGCGGCAGCGCATCTGCGCGAAGTCCTTGCCGCACAGGAGGAGGCTGTCCGTGCGGGCGGCGAGGACGATGTCCGGGGTGCGGCCGGCCTCGCGCATGAGGCGCTCGGCAAGCCCCGGCAGGGGCGCCACCCCGATGCCGCCGCCCACGAGGATGGGCCGTTTGCCCTCCCCGGGCAGGGGGAAGGGCTTTCCCAGGGGCCCCTGCACGTTCAGCGACTGGCCGGTGCGGTAGCCCGACAGGAGCCGGGTGCCCTCCCCCTCCACCTTGTACAGGATGGAGACGCCGTCGCGGAAAATCCGCTCGATGGACATGGGCCGGCGCAGGAAGGGATGGTATCCCGGGCGCACTTCGATCATGCAGAACTGCCCCGGCAGGGCCTCTTTCGCGATGCCGGGACAGTGGAGGGCCATCCGGTAATGCCCCGGGGCGACCTCCTGATGGGCCTTGATTTCGCAGTCCACGACGTGGGGCATGGGCTATTGCTTCCTGTTGTCCATGCTGAGCTGGGTGCGCAGGAACTCCAGGCCGCTGCGCAGGCGCTCCGCCATGACCTCGCCGACCCCCTCCACCTCCACCAGCTGCTCCTTGGACGCGCGCATGAGGGCGCTGAGGGTGCCGAAGCGCTCCACCAGGTTCTTGACAATCGCGTCGGAGAGGCGGCTCATCATGCTGAGCACGCGGTAGCCGCGGGGCACGAGGACCATCTCGAGCCCCCGCGCGCCGGCGCCGAAGCCCAGCGCCTGGCTGATGGCCGCCGACCCCAGCAGGTCGGTGTCGCTGAGGGCGCGGATGCGCTCCACCACCGTCTCGGCGCTGCGGTCGCGCGCGTAGTCCTTCACCACGAGCCGCGCCTCCTCCACGGGCTTCAGCAGCTCCGTCACCTGAAGCCCGAACAGGCGGCCCTCCTCGCCGAGCTCCTCGATGGCCGGGAGGACCTCGCGCCGGCAGGTGCGCTCGACCATCTCGCAGCGCTGGAGCACGCGGCAGACGTCGGGGAGGTTCACCCAGTCGCCCATCTCGTGCATCGTCAGCTCCTGCAGGGCCTGCTGGAGGCTCTGCACATAGCGCTCCACGGTCTGGATGCCCTGGATGGCCTTGTTCACCGTGACCTGCACGTTGCGCATCTGGTACTTGCGGCCGTGGCAGAACACGGTCACGCTGGAGCGCCGCTGCGACACCGTCACGACCGTGCATTTCGCCTGGGCCGCGATGCGCTGGGCCACCCGGTGGCGCGTGCCCGTCTCCTCGGACGGAATCCGCGTGTTGGGTTTCATGAAGCGGTTGGCGTAGTAGATGCGCGTGGCCTTCTCGTTGAGGATGATCGCGCCGTCCATCTTGCTCAGCTCGTAGAGGAGCTGGGGGCGCATTTCCACATTCAGCTCGACCCCGCCCTCGGAGAGGCGGGCCAGCCGGTTCACCTCGCCGAAGCAGAGCATCGCCCCCGTGCCGGCCTGCAGGACGTACGCGATGGCCTCCCGGATCGGGGTGCCCGGCGCGACCATCCGTATCGCCTCGTGGAGCGCCTCTTCTTCCGTCTTGATCTTCTTCGGCACGGTCTGTTCTCCATGGTGGCGGGATTCTGTCGCCCGCAAAGTATAAAGCAGAAGGCGGCAGCGTTCCAAGAGCGCGGAAACGGCCCGGGTCGCCGGATAAAATGGGCGCGCGCCGGAGCAGCGGCGGACACGAGATTGCCTCACTTCGTTCGCAGTGACGTGTGTCCCGCGTCATTGCGAACGAAGTGAGGCAATCTCGTGTCAGAACGCCCCAAGTCTGTCGCATCCCGCGGGTGAACCGGCATGTTCGCCGCTATTTCCGAACGTCTTTCCCGGAGGAATCGGGGACGGAGACGGACAGCATGCCGACATAGAGGCCGCCGGGGCCCGTGCGCCGCATGTCAGGGGCATAGAAGTCGGAAAGCGCGCCGTCCAGATACAGCGCGTCCCGGCATTTCAGCTCGTCGCGGAAGAAGAGCGCGAAGTCGTTGAAGTTCACCGGGCTCAGCGAGAGCGCGAACACCGCCTCCGTCTCCGAGCGCATGCCCACACCGCTGCGGATGTACAGGCTGTC
>JAKPUV010000621.1 GCA_029554925.1 Candidatus Hydrogenedentota bacterium
GCCCGCAAGGAGAACCTCGCCGACGTGATCGGCGGCTGGGCCAACGACGACGCGATCGACGAGACCGACATCATCACCCTCGACATGGTGATGACCAACACGATCAACCGCTCCCGCGAGCTGGCGCAGCTCTCGCTCAGAAGCATGTCCGACATCAACACCCTGAAGTTCAACACGGTCCAGGGGGCCCCCTTCAGGGTCCTGAAAATGCCGGAGATCCCCTCGGTGCTCATCGAGACGGCCTTCATCTCGAACCCCGTGGAGGAGAAGCTGCTGCGGACGCCCGCCTTCCAGGACGAGATGGCCGGGGCCATCGCGCAGGCGATCGTGCGGTTCGTCCCCAACGGCCCGCCGGCCGTGCCGGTGCAGCATGCCCGTGCGGAGGAGAAGGCGGCTCCGGCCGAAAAGAAGGAGGAAAAGGCCGACAAGCCGCGCCAGCGGGAGGGCCGTGCCCTCGAGAAGGGCAGGGAGGAATCCGAGGCGGCCCCGGCGAAGAAGGTGGCCAGGGCCCCCGCCGCCGAGGAGCGTAAGTCGGCCGCCGCCGAAGCGGCCCGGTCGAAGAAGAACGACCCGGTCACCTATCGCGTGAAGAAGGGCGATACGCTGGAGAAGATCGCGGCGGCGCACGGCACGACGGCCGGCGAGCTTGCCAGAATCAATCACCTGAAGCTCAGGGATCCCCTCTGGGTCGACCGGAAGCTCAGGATCCCGGCGCCCCCGGCGAAGGAGGAGGAGAAGGCGGCCCCCGAGACCTTCCCCTACCGCGTGCAGAAGGGCGACACGCTGGAGAGGATCGCCCTGAAGCACCACACCACGGTCCGCACCCTGCGGACCCTCAACCACCTGAAGGCCGGCGAGACCCCGGCGGCCGGGCGCAGGCTCAAGGTGCCCGTCGAAAAACCCGACGACGAGATGGCGGCGGAGCCCGCTCCGGGCCCGAAGGGGGCGGCCGCGAAGAAATCGGGGGGCTCCGGGCAGGCGCCGAAAACAGCGGCGTACAAGGTCCGCAGGGGCGACACCCTCGAGAAGATCGCCGCCCGCCACGACACGACGGTGGG
>JAKPUV010000624.1 GCA_029554925.1 Candidatus Hydrogenedentota bacterium
GGCCCGCAAGAACGACGCCCTGTTCTTCCCCATCAACCCGGGCGACGAGGAGGCCTCCTGGAAGCGCCTGTACGACGAGGGGCTGGACCGCTTCTTCGCGGGCACCTACGCCGGCGACTACGAGGCGTCGCTCATCGCCGAATTCGACAAGTACCTGCCCGAAGTCCCGCCGTGGAAGCGGAGCCACTGACCGGTCATGCGCATCCTGGTTGACGAGAATGTACCCTACGGGCGCGAGGCCTTCGGCACCCTGGGCGAGGTGGTCACCGCCCACGGACGGGCTGTCTGCCGCGAGATGCTGGCGGACGTGGACGCCCTCGTGGTGCGCAGCATCACCAAGGTGAACGCCGACCTGCTCGACGGCACCCCCGTCCGCTTCGTCGGCACCTGCACCATCGGCGAGGACCATGTGGACAAGGCATGGCTCGCGGCGAACGGCGTGGCCTTCAGCAGCGCCCCGGGCTGCAACGCCAACAGCGTCGGCGACTACATCACCGCCGCCCTGCTCACTCTGGAACAGCGCCTTGGGCTGGACCTCTCCTCCATGAGCCTCGGCGTTGTCGGCGTCGGCAATGTCGGCTCCAAAGTGGCGGCCAAGGCTTCCGCCCTCGGCATGACCTGTGTGCTGAACGACCCCCCCCGCCAGGAGCGGGAGGGCGGCGACACCTTCCGGCCCCTGTCCGACATCCTCGCCTGCGACATCATCACCTTCCATGTGCCGCTGGAAAAGGCGGGACCGCACCCGACCTATCATCTCTGCGACAAGCGGCTTCTGTCCGCCATGAAGCCCGGTGTCATTGTTTTCAATTCCTCCCGCGGGCCGGTGGTTGACAACGCGGCCCTCAAGACGGCCCTGGCGCAGGGACATGTGCGCGCCACCGTGCTGGACGTGTGGGAGGGCGAACCGGCCCCCGACCTGGAACTCGTCGCGGCGGCGGCCATCGCCACGCCCCACATCGCGGGATACTCCTTCGACGGCAAGGTTAACGGCACCCGGCAGGTGTACGAGGCGCTTTGCCGCGCCCGGGGCATCCTTCCCGAATGGGATCCGTCACCGCTCCTGCCGCCGCCCGACTGTCCTGAACTGACAGTGGACCCCCGCGTCCCCGGGGCGCTGTTTGGGGCCGTTAATGCGGTCTACGACATTTCGGCGGACGACGCGCGGATGCGCGGGATTCTCGGGCAGGAGGGGAGGGAGGCCCAGGCGGCCTGGTTTGACCGC
>JAKPUV010000644.1 GCA_029554925.1 Candidatus Hydrogenedentota bacterium
GCGATGCCGGCGGCCCCGCGGGGCCCCCAGGTCCCCTGCCTCATCTACGGCGTCTCCCGCCCGACGGCCGACCTCCTGCTCCAGGAAATCAGCCTGCGCACGCGGAGCCTGGGCGACCTGGTCAGCGACATGAACGCGCAGCTCGAGCGGGTGTCCCGCATGCCCGCGGGATGGCCGCTTTCCCGGGGCGTGGGGCGCATCACCTCCACCTTCGGCTACCGCATTGACCCGTTCAGCCGGCGCGTGAGCCGCCACAACGCCATAGACATCTCGGCGCGCCACGGCACCTCCATCGTGGCCACGGCCTCCGGAAAGGTGGTCGAGGCGGGCTACGACGGCGACTACGGCAACAAGGTGGTGATTGACCACGGCGGCGGCATGGCCACCCTGTACGCCCACCTGTCCAAGATGGACGTGAAGCCCGGCCAGACCGTCAAGCGCGGCGAGGTCATCGGCCGCGTCGGCAGCACGGGCCGCAGCACGGGCGCCCACCTGCACTACGAGGTGCATGTGAAGGGAACCCCCGTCAACCCCGCGCGCTACCTCTCGAAGTGACCCCCCATGCTTGACACCCGCAAGTCGAAGACCTACAACGAGAACCATGTGGCCACCGTCCTCGGCCCCGGCACCGCCGTCGGCGGCGAGATCCGGGCGAAGGGCACCATCCGCATCGAGGGCACCGTGGAGGGCGGCGTCTCCAGCGACGACAGCGTCGTCCTGCTGCCCGGCGGGCGCATCCTCGGCGACGTGACCGCGGGACAGGTCATCATCGGCGGCGAGGTGCGCGGCACCGTGACCGCCGAGGACCGCATCGAGATCAAGGCGGGCGGAAGCGTCACGGGCGACCTCTGCGCCCCCCGCATCAGCATCCAGGAGGGCGTGGCCTTTGAGGGACGCTGCGTCATGAAGCCCCAGCCCCCCCGACAGGGGTAGCCCAGCGTCAGAGCGAGACGCGGCATTTTCCAGGGAACGCCGCCCCCGTCCTGCGGTGGCGCGGGAACTGGAAGGTGGAGACGCCCCCTCCGTGGAACCGCACCCTCTCCGCCCGGATGACGCAATGGCCCGCGCGCTGACTGCCGATGATGTGATTCGCGCGCATCAAACACGCCGTCAAGCGCCGCATGCCACCCCTTGGAACGCTCCAGGGGACCCGTCTTACTCCGCAGGGGGGGCGCCGGCGTCGTCGGCCTGCGGGGCCTCCTCCCAGGTTTCCACCGGTTCGGCGGCCACATCCACGGGCTCCGCGCCGCGCTGCATGTCGTAGGCGAGGCTGGTCATGATGAGGGCCACGGGGAAGGCGACAAACGCGCCGACACAGCAGAGCAGCATGCCCGCGAGGAGGATCAACTGCATGA
>JAKPUV010000658.1 GCA_029554925.1 Candidatus Hydrogenedentota bacterium
ACCATCGTGCAGGCGCTGGCGGGCGCGGCGGCCGCCGCCCCGGCCGGACCCATGGGCGCGTGCGCCCATCGCGGCGATGTGCGCCACGCCCCCGAGAACACCCTGCCCGCCTTCCGGTCCGCCGCGGAGAAGGGCGCCCACATGATCGAGTTCGACGTGGCCGCCACGCGCGACGGGAAACTGGTGCTGATGCACGACGCCACGGTGGACCGGACGACAGACGGCAAGGGCCGCGTGGACGCGCTGTCCTTCGACGAGATCCGAGCCCTCGACGCGGGCGCGTGGTTTGGCCCGGACTTCGCGGGCACCCGCGTGCCCACCCTCACCGAGGCCCTCGCCGTCATCCCCGAAACCATCCTCTGCAACGTCCACCTGCGCGGCGGGCCCGAGGTGGGCACGGCGTGCGCCCTGGTTCTCCAGCGGCTCGGACGGCTGGAACACTGCTTCCTCGCCTGCGGCGCGGCCCAGGCCGCCGCCGCGCGGGCCGCCGTGCCCGGTGTGCGCCTCTGCAACATGGACCGCCAGGACGGGGACCGCGACGCCTACATCACGCGCACCCTCGAATCCGGCGCCCGGTTCATCCAGCTCCTGCGCGGCGAAGAGTGCCTCGCCGAGGCCGCGGCCCGATGCCGCGAAGGGGGCGCTCTCGTCAACTACTTCGGCGCCGAGGAGCCCGAAACGATCCGCCGGCTCTACCGGGCGGGCGTCAACTACGTTCTCACCGACGACCTCGACGCCTGCCTCGCCGTGCTCCGCGAAGACTTCGGCGTGGCCCCCGCCGCGCCGCCGGACGACGAAACCGCCGTCCGCGCCGCCGTGGGCCAGTATTTTTACGGCATCCTGCATTACGACGAGCCCCTGCTCCGCCAGACCTTCCACCCGGAGGCCAGCGTGACGGGGATCCGCAAGGACGGACGGCTGGACCATCACCGTTTCGACGACTGGGTGACCTACACCCGCGGCGCCGCGCCCGACCCCGCAGGCCGTGAAAACACCATCGCCCAGGTGGACCTCAGCGGCCCCGCCGCCGTGGTGAAGACGGAACTCCGCTGGCCGGGCACCCACTACACGGACTATCTGTCCCTTCTCCAGGTCGAAGGCCGCTGGCGGATTGTCAACAAAATCTGGCGCGCCCGGGCGCCGCAGCCCTGAGGGCGCGCGGCGCATCCCCGGGGACCGGGCAGGCAAGGGCCGCGTGGCCGCCCCCGCCTTCGACGGGGAAAATGCGCCCGGGTCGGCGGGAAAGGTGGGGGGGGCAAAAAGAAGGCCCTTTCGGGAGGCTGCGCGGGAAGAGTGCGGGCGCGGTGCGGAACCCGGAGTTTCCCGGAGACGACCCGGAGACGCGGGGTGTCGCGGGCTGTG
>JAKPUV010000581.1 GCA_029554925.1 Candidatus Hydrogenedentota bacterium
CCGCCGTGTCGCTGGACGGCCTCGTGCGCGGCGAGATGACGCTGGAGATCGGCGCGGGACCGGCCACCGGGCCGGTGACCCTGCACACCCTCACCGCGCGGCCCACGGCGCCGGGCCCGGTGGACTTCGGCACGGAGGAGATCCGGGACGCCTTTGGGAACCCCCTGGAAAACGGGCGGACTGTGACGCTGCGGGCCGACGGCGGCGTGGTTTCCTTCCCGCCGGACGCCTCGCCCTCGGAGTACGGCCATCAGGCGGCGGTGGCGGGGGGCCGTGCCTTCTTTTCCGTCCGGGCGTTTTCAGACAAGTCCGGCGACCCGGTGCCCCTGCGCGTCGCCGTGTACGCGGACCCCGACGAGACGGAGCTGCTGGCGGAGGTCATTCTCTCGCTGGAAGTCGTCCAGATGCCCGCCGCAGGGGCGCTGGCCGCGGCGGCGGCGCTTGTGGCCGCGTGGGGCTGGCGGCAGCGGGGCCGGCGTCCGCGCGGCGCGCGGGCGGGGTTCACGCTCATCGAGCTGCTGGTGGTGATCGCCATCATCAGCGTGCTGGCGGCCATCCTGCTGCCCGCGCTGTCACGGGCGCGCGCGCAGGGGCGGTCGGTCCAGTGCGTGAACAACCTGCGCCAGCTCTACCTGGCGAACGTCATGTACGCCTCGGAGCACAAGGGGCACTATGTGCCCGCCGCGGCGGACATGTACGACTTCCTGCTGCCCGGCGGCGATCCCGACCATTTCGGCGGCCGCCTGCGCTGGCATGGGAAACGCGAGACGCCCAACCCGGAGACCGCCTTCGACTTCAAGCAGGGGCCCCTCTTCGAGTACCTGCCCGACGGCCGGGTGAAGGAGTGCCCCGAGTTCTTCGAGTTCACCAAGTTCGGCGACAGCGCCGACACCTTCGAGGGCGGCACGGGCGGCTACGGCTACAACATGGCCTATGTCGGTTCGCGCCTGAGCATGGACGACGACCCCGTGGCGGCGTGCCGCCTGGGCATGCGGGACGGCGACATCAAGAACCCCGCGCAGACGGTGATGTTCGCCGACGCCGGCATTCCGCTCAACGGCCGGATTGTGGAGTACGGGTTTCTGGAACCGCCGCTGGCGGTTTCCCCCGAGAACCCGCGGGGTGACCCCGAAGCGGGGTACATGTCCCCCACCATGCACTTCCGTCACTACGGGCGGATCAACGTGGTCTGGTGCGACGGCCACATCACCAGCGAGCGCTGGGAGTGGGCCCCCGAGGAGAACGTCTACGGCGAGCGCAACAGCCGCTGGATGGTCGGGTGGTTCGGCCCGAAGAACAACCTGTACTTCGACCATGTCCTGAAGGAGGCCTACGCCGAGGTCAAGTAAGCTCAAGGCCCAAAAAGAACGGGCGCGCCCCATAGGGAGCGCGCCCGCGTTGTGTCGGGTCTCAGGAGAGGCCGGAGGCCGCCAGCGCGAAGCCCTTGGTGACCGGCGCCTTGGCGTTCGGGTACCGCAGGAACTCGCAGTGCCCGTCCATATAGAGGACATTGCTGCCGCCGGGGACATGGTTGAAGTTGTCCGCGTTGGTGGAAATCACGTCGCCCAACACCCACAAGCTGCTCTGCGCCATGTTCGCCGCGCCCGGGTTGTTGATGTCCGTGATCATGAACCGCTCAATGCCCTCGCGGAGGCGGTAGATGGTGGTTCCGCCGCCGTTGCCGAGGGGCTCGCCCGTGGAGGTGTGCACCACGTTCTGCGTGTCACTGTCCAAGGCGTCCACCGCCCCGCGGCGGTTGAAGGGCATTTTGCCGAAATTGAACCCGGGGGTGGTCATGATCTTGAGCCAGTGGTAGACAAACTGCTTGGGCACCACCGGATTCGCCGGAATCTCGATGTCGGGGCTGATGGTCTGAAGCACGGTCATTATGCCCGAGGCGGAGGCGTCCTCGTTGAACTGGGGGCCGTCGTCGCACTTGTCATAGGCGAACCCGAAATACAGGTAGGACCAGGAGGCTTTCCACCAGTCGTTGTAGGTGGTGTCGCCGTCCACGCCGCGGAACCCCAGAACGCTCTCCCCGCCCACGTTCCCGTCGTAGTACATGTCCTCGATCTTGTGCGAGGCCGACGACGGGCACACATACAGCTTCGGGTCCGTCATGTACTCCGGATACAG